>NZ_JBQEQC010000015.1:0-168230 GCF_052044195.1 Variovorax sp. 22077 | reverse complement strand
CCTCCTGCCGGTTTCTCTTCCTCTTTTTCCCCCCCCGGGCTCGGTGGTGCCTGGTGGAAGGAGCGAAGCGCCGGCAGCGGTGCCGGCGGCAAGGAGATGCTCGATGCGGCCTTCTGGGCGCAGAGCTTCGAGCGCCCGGAGGGCGGTGACCTCGTTCTGTCGGGCCTTCGCGGCAAGCCGCTGCTGCTGAACTTCTGGGCGACGTGGTGTCCGCCCTGCGTCGAGGAAATGCCCATGATCGACGCCTTCTTCCGCCAAAATGGAGCGAATGGCTGGCAAGTGGTTGGATTGGCCATCGATCAGCCCAGCGCTGTCCGCAAGTTCCTGCAGCGCACGCCGGTCACCTATCCTACGGGCCTGGCCGGTCTGCAGGGTACCGAATTGGTCAAGAACCTCGGCAATACGGGCGGTGGGCTTCCCTTCACGCTGGTGCTGAATTCGGACGGATCGGTGGCTGCCCGTAAAATGGGCAAGCTCGAAGCGACCGACCTGGAGACTTGGCGGCGTGAACTGGTTCATGGTTAGAATCAGTTCCTTACGCTGGCGTTAGACGCCGAACGCCGAAAATCAACGATTTTCGAACAAGTTATATCCTGAAGACCGGCACAGCCGGCACTGGAGTCCCATGGATCTGCGCAAACTCAAGACACTGATCGATCTGGTGTCCGAATCGAATATTTCCGAACTGGAAATCACCGAAACCGAAGGCAAGGTTCGCATCGTCAAGGGCGGCGGCGCCGCCCCGGTGCAGTATGTGCAAACCCTGGCCGCGCCCCAGGCCGCTGCCGCAGCACCGGCCGCCGGCGCGGGCGCCGCAGCGGCTCCTGCCGCTGCAGCAGCACCGGCCGCCGAGGCCGCTCCTGCGGGCCACGCGGTGAAGTCGCCGATGGTCGGTACCTTCTACCGTTCGTCGAGCCCGGGCGCTGCGGCGTTCGTCGAGGTCGGCAGCAAGGTCAACGAGGGCGACACCCTCTGCATCATCGAGGCGATGAAGATCCTCAACGAAATCGAGGCCGACAAGTCCGGCACCATCACCCAGATCCTCGGCGAAAACGGCCAGGCGGTCGAATACGGACAGCCGCTGTTCATCATCGAGTAAGCATGTTCAAGAAGATCCTGGTTGCAAACCGGGGGGAGATTGCCCTCCGGATTCAGCGCGCCTGCAGCGAGCTCGGCATCAAGGCCGTGATGGTCTATTCCGAGGCCGACCGCGACGCCAAGTACATCAAGCTCGCCGAAGAAGCCGTCTGTATCGGACCTGCCCCCTCCGCGCAGAGCTACCTCAACATGCCGGCGATCATCTCGGCGGCCGAGGTGACGGACGCCGAGGCGATCCACCCCGGCTACGGCTTCCTGAGCGAGAACGCCAACTTCGCCGAGCGCGTGGAGCAAAGCGGCTTCCAGTTCATCGGCCCGACGCCCGACAACATCCGCACCATGGGCGACAAGGTGTCGGCCAAGCAGGCGATGATCAAGGCCGGCGTGCCCTGCGTGCCCGGCTCGGAGGGTGAGCTCTCGGACGACGCCGCCACCAACAAGCGCATCGCGCGCGCCATCGGCTACCCGGTCATCATCAAGGCGGCCGGCGGCGGCGGTGGCCGCGGCATGCGCGTGGTGCACACCGAGGCGGCGCTGGTCAACGCGATCCAGATGACGAAGGCGGAAGCCCAGGCGGCCTTCAACAATCCGGCCGTGTACATGGAGAAGTTCCTCCAGAACCCGCGCCACATCGAGATCCAGGTGCTTGCCGACAAGCACAAGAACGCCGTCTACCTCGGCGAGCGCGACTGCTCCATGCAGCGCCGCCACCAGAAGGTGATCGAGGAATCGCCCGCGCCCGGCATTCCGCGCAAGCTGATCGAGAAGATCGGCGAACGCTGCGCCGCGGCCTGCAAGAAGATCGGCTATCGCGGCGCCGGCACCTTCGAGTTCCTCTACGAGAACGGCGAGTTCTACTTCATCGAGATGAACACGCGCGTGCAGGTGGAGCACCCGGTGACCGAGTTCACCACCGGCATCGACATCGTCAAGACGCAGATCATGGTCGCCGCCGGCGAGAAGCTGCCGTTCACGCAGCGCCAGATCCAGATGCACGGCCACGCGATCGAATGCCGCATCAACGCGGAAGACGCCTGGAAATTCATTCCCTCGCCGGGCCGCATCACCATGTGGCACCCGCCGGGCGGCCCGGGCGTGCGCGTCGACTCGCATGCGTACACCAACTACTTCGTGCCGCCGAACTACGACTCGATGATCGGCAAGATCATCGTCTACGGCGACACGCGCGAGCAGGCCATGGCCCGCATGCGTACGGCGCTGAACGAGACGGTGATCGAAGGCATCCAGACCAACATCCCGCTGCACCGCGAGCTGATGGTCGACGCCAAGTTCATGAGCGGCGGCACGAACATCCACTATCTGGAAGAGTGGCTCGCCGCGCACAAACGATGAACACCCCCAGGCTCCGCGCACTTCGTGTCGCTTCGCCAACCCCCTCGCCCGGGGGCAACACCGGAGGCCCGGCAAAGCCGGTTCCTTGGTGTTCCTTGTGAAGAAGGAGCTTGTCATGTTTGAACTTCGCCTCATGGCGCCCGAAGATCGGGTCGAGACGCTGTGCGAGGCACTCGATGCATTCGATGCATTGAGCGTGTCGGTGGAAGACGCCGACGCGCAGACCGACGCCGAGCAGGCGCTGTTCGGCGAGCCGGGCATGCCGCCGCCCAAGGAGGGCTGGCAGCGTTCGCGCGTGATCGCGCTCTTTCCCGACGAAGCCCAGGCGAAGGAAACTGCGTCCGTGCTTGCGCTGCAGGACTTCTTCGAAGGCTGCGAGGTGCTCGGCATCGCGACGGTGCCCGAGCAGGACTGGGTGCGGCTCACGCAGTCGCAGTTCGCACCCGTCGAAGTCACGCCCGAGTTCTGGATCGTGCCCACCTGGCACGAGCCACCCGAGCAGGCGAAGCAGGTGATCCGGCTCGATCCGGGCCTGGCCTTCGGCACCGGTACGCATCCCACCACCCGCATGTGCCTGCGCTGGATCGCCACGCGAGGCGAGGGAGCATTGGCTGGCAAGCGCGTGCTCGACTACGGTTGCGGCTCCGGCATCCTGGCGATCGGCGCCGCGAAGTTCGGTGCCACGGACATCGATGCGGTCGACATCGACGAGGCGGCGGTCTCCTCGACCGTGCTCAACGCCGAAGCCAACGGCGTGAAGCTCAAGGCCGGCCTGCCCGATGCGGCCAGGGGCGAGTACGACATCGTGCTGGCCAACATCCTGGCCACGCCGCTCAAGCTGCTCGCGCCGCTGCTGCGCGGCCATGTGAAGGCGGGCGGATCGCTCGTGATGGCCGGCATCCTCGAACGCCAGGCCGACGAACTGAAGGAAGCCTACGCGCCGTACGCGGCGCTCGAAGTCAGCGACAGCGAGGACGGCTGGATCCTCATGACCGCCCGCTGCTGAGCCGTCGCGCTGTGCGCGGCCGGTTTTCTGCGTGGCCTTGAGCCCCCGCGCGGCGAGGGCCCAACCCTACAATCGCCCGGTCATGAGTCTCGTCACGCGCTGCCCCGCCTGCACCACCACCTTCAAGGTGGTGCGCGACCAGCTTCGCATCTCGGACGGCTGGGTGCGCTGCGGCCGCTGCAGCAACGTGTTCGACGCGACGCTCGACCTGCACGAGACACCCGACGGCGTCGGCAGCACTGCCGCCGCGCCCGGTGCTTCGTCGGCGGCGCAGGGCAGTGGTTTCATGCCGGGGCTGGTCGAACGGCCTGCTTCGCAGCCGGCGCCTTCACCCGGACCCGCCGCGCCGCCGTCTTCTGCCGAGTCGGAGTCCCTGCCGCCGGAAGAGCCCGAGCCGGCAGAACCGGAGCAACCCTTGTCGTCATCCTCCGAGGATGCGGACTTCTTCGACGACGAGCCCGAACACCAGCGCCAGCGCAAGGATTGGCTGACGGAAGATGAGCACCTGCTTCCGCCGGATGCCCTGGTCCTCGACCAGGTGCCGAAGACCGTGCCGCCGCCGGTTCAATCGCCGCCTGCTTCTCCGCTGCCCGCCTTCTCGCTGACGCTGCCGGAGCACGGCATCGCTGCCGACGAGCCATGGTCCGATCTCGACGCCACGCAGCCCGCCTGGAAGCCCCCGCCGAGTACGCTGCCGCCGTTTCCGAACATCGACCTGAATCTTGCGTCCCCGCCGCCTGCGTCGCCACCACCGGCGCCGCCACTGCCGGTCACGCCGCGCGTCTTCAAGACGCGCGCACTCATCGAGCGAGCGAGCGATGAGGGCGATGCGGGAGGTGCGGCGGATGAACGCGAGCAGCTCGAGAAGGACCACGACCAGGTGCAGATGCAGAAGGCGCTGCGCCGCGCCCGCGCCAAGTCGGCCAAGATCGCAAGCGCCAAGGCCCGCGAGGAACGCGCTGCGGCGAAGGCCCCGGCCGTGGTGGACCGCGAGGAAACCGAAACCGAAAGCCAAGCCGGCGAGCCCGATCCGGTGCTCTCGCCGATCTTCGAGCCGCCCCCTGGGCATCCCTTCGCGGAGGACGACGAGCCACTGGAGAACGCGCCGGGCTTCTGGCAGCGCAGGGGCGTTCGCGTGGTGCTGATCCTGCTGGTGGTCCTTGCTGCGCTGCTGCTCGTGCTGCAGATCGTTCGCCATGAACGCGACGGCATCGTCGCGCGCCAACCCAATCTGCGGCCCGCGGTCGCTGCGCTGTGCGAGTACACGGGCTGCGAACTCGGCGCACTGCGCCAGATCGGCGACATCGTGATCGAAGGCGCGGCCTTCGCTCGCGAGAAGAGCGGCGGCAACGACTACCGCCTGAGCTTCACCTTGCGCAACGGCGCCACCGTGCCGCTTGCGATGCCGGCCATCGAGCTCTCGCTGCTCGATACGCAGGAGCGCGCCGTGGTGCGCCGCGTGCTGCTGCCGGCCGACTTCGGGGCTCCGTCGGTGCTGCCTGCGCGCGCGGATCGCGCTGCCTCGCTGCCCCTGACCTTGTCGGCCTCCGAAGCAGCAGCGCTGCCGCCCGTCGCGGGTTATCGCGTCGAGGCTTTCTATCCCTGAGCGCGGCGCGTGCACGCGTCCCGCTCGCTTTCATCCACTCAACCACTCAACGGCTAACCATGGCAACTGTGATCTGCGGTTCCCTCGCATTCGACACCATCATGACTTTCGAGGGCCGGTTCGCCGACCAGATCCTTCCCGACCAGCTGCACATCCTGAATGTGTCGTTCCTCGTGCCCACGCTACGTCGCGACTTCGGCGGCTGCGCGGGCAACATCGCCTACAGCCTCAATGCGCTCGGCGGCACGGCGCTGCCGATGGCAACGCTCGGCAGCGACGGTGCCACCTACCTCGAGCGCATGCGCTCGCTGGGCATTAGCACGGAGTTCGTGCGGCAGCTCGACGACACCTTCACCGCGCAGGCGATGATCATGAGCGACGTCGACAACAACCAGATCACCGCCTTCCACCCCGGCGCGATGCAGCAGGCGCACATCACGAAGGTCGCCGCGCGAGAGGACATCAAGCTCGGCATCGTCGCCCCCGACGGACGCGAAGCGATGCTGCAGCACGCGGAGCAGTTCGCTGCGGCGGGCATCCCGTTCGTGTTCGATCCGGGCCAGGGCCTGCCGATGTTCGACGGCGAGGCGCTGCGCCACTTCGTCGATCTGGCGAGCTGGGTGGTGGTGAACGACTACGAAGGAAAGATGCTCTCGCAGCGCACCGGCTGGAGCCTGGCCGAGATATCGAAGCGCGTGCGTGGCCTCGTGGTCACGCTGGCGGCCGAGGGCTGCGAGATCTGGACCGACGGCGAGCGCGAGCATGTGCCGGGCGTTGTGGCCACCGAGGTGGTCGAGCCCACGGGCTGCGGCGACGCATGGCGCGGTGCGCTGCTCTTCGGCCTGGAAAAGGGCTGGCCGCTCGCGCAGTGCGCGGAACTGGGCAACAAGGTCGGCGCGATCAAGATCGCTCAGCGCGGCCCGCAGAACTACGAGATCGACCGCAAGGCGCTGGGCGTCTGATCTTCTTTTTGGAAGAGTGCTCGCAAGGGCGATAAAAAAAGCCCGGCACCGTGAGGTGCCGGGCTTTTGCCTTCAAGGCCGCTGAGAGACTCAGGGCTTGCTGGCCGTGGGGAACGGCCATGCTGCCTGAGGATTCAGCGTCGTTTGCGCCGCAGGGGCAGGCGCTACGGCGGCAGCCTTGGCAGGGGCAGCGGCCTTGGGAGCCTTCTTCGCAGCAGGCTTCTTGGCAGCAGGCTTTTTCGCGGCTTTCTTGGCAGCAGCCTTTTTGGCAGGGGCCTTCTTGGCGGCAGCCTTCTTCGCAGGCGCCTTCTTGGCAGCGGCCTTCTTCGCCGGGGCCTTCTTGGCAGCAGCCTTCTTCGCAGGCGCCTTCTTTGCTACGGCCTTCTTGGCAGGAGCCTTCTTGGCAGCGGCCTTCTTCGCCGGTGCTGCCTTCTTCGCTGCTACCTTCTTTGCCGGAGCCTTCTTGGCAGCGACCTTCTTGGCCGGTGCCTTCTTGGCGGCTACCTTCTTGGCAGGAGCCTTCTTCGCGGCGACGGCCTTCTTGGCCGGGGCCTTCTTTGCAGCGGCTTTCTTAGCCGGAGCTTTCTTTGCAGTTGCCATTTCTATTTCTCCTTGATCAAGTTGAAAAATCAACCTATTGAAGCACTCCACGCACCTCGGGTGCCGTGAAGCGATTCATGGTGTTGGAATCTCTGCTCCAGCACCATGAACACCTGAGCCCTCGTCCATGCCGCGCTCTTCGGCGCGATCGGTGGCAAGGGCAATTCTTGAATTCATTAATTCTTTTCGAAAGATTCAATCCCAGGAGAGCGCGCCACCCGACTGGTATTCGATCACGCGGGTTTCGAAGAAATTGCGCTCTTTCTTCAGGTCAATCATTTCGCTCATCCACGGGAACGGATTTTCCTCGTTCGGGAAGAGCGTTTCGAGGCCGATCTGCTGCGCGCGCCGATTGGCGATGTAGCGCAGGTAGCCCTTGAACATGGAGGCGTTCATGCCGAGCACGCCACGAGGCATGGTGTCTTCGGCGTATCTGTATTCGAGCTCGACGGCACGCAGGAACAACGCCTTGATCTCCGCCTTGAATTCCGCCGTCCAGAGGCCGGGGTTCTCAAGCTTGAGCTGGTTGATCAGGTCGATGCCGAAATTGCAGTGCATCGACTCGTCGCGCAGGATGTACTGGTACTGCTCGGCAGCGCCGGTCATCTTGTTCTGGCGACCCAGCGCGAGGATCTGCGTGAAGCCGACGTAGAAGAAGAGGCCTTCCATCAGGCAGGCGAACACGATGAGCGACTTGAGCAGCTTCTGGTCGGCCTCGGGCGTGCCGGTGTGGAAGTTGGGGTCGCTGATGGCGTCGATGAACGGGATCAGGAACTGGTCCTTCTCGCGGATCGACGGCACTTCGTTGTAGGCGTTGAAGATCTCGCTCTCGTCCAGGCCGAGCGATTCGACGATGTACTGGTACGCGTGCGTGTGGATCGCTTCCTCGAAGGCCTGGCGCAGAAGGAACTGGCGGCATTCGGGCGCCGTGATGTGGCGGTAGGTGCCCAGCACGATGTTGTTGGCGGCCAGCGAGTCGGCAGTCACGAAGAAGCCGAGGTTGCGCTTGACGATGCGGCGCTCGTCTTCGCTCAGGCCGTTCGGGTCTTTCCACAGCGCGATGTCGCGCGTCATGTTCACTTCCTGCGGCATCCAGTGGTTGGCGCAGGTGGCGAGGTACTTTTCCCACGCCCACTTGTACTTGAACGGCACCAGCTGGTTGACGTCGGTCTGGCCGTTGATGATGCGCTTGTCGGACGCCTTGACGCGCTGCGTGGATTGGGCGGCAACTACGGGCGCTGCTGCTGCAGAAGCGGTGGTGGCAACCGGGCGCACCTGCGCGCCGTCATCGAGCGTGCTGAAGGTGCGCAGGGCGGGTTGCGCGATGGAAGACGAAGCCGGAGCGTCCACCGAACGGCCTGCGGGAGATCCGCCGGTCGATGCGTTGTGGTGCTGCAAACCTTGTTGCATATCCTTTGGTAAGGAGGGCTTGACTTCTTCGTCCCAGGTCAACATAGAAAAATCCAATGCTCAAATTATCGGAGCAACGATGTGAGTTGCAAAGTGCTCGTTCACATCGCACGCCATTTATGTGGTTGTTATGTTGCTCGCATGCATCGCGCGATGTCAGTCAATGCCTTCATTGAATGAACGTCGCGCGATCTTGCATGCGCCTCACTGACTTGTCGTCGCGAGCATCGACGTGCTTATTGGCACGCTTCGCAGGTCGGATCGTCCACGCCGCAGAACGCGATGTCGGTGGCGGGAATCGCGCTCATCTGCGCCTTTGCGGCTGCTGCAGCGGCTTCGAGCGCGCTCATGCCGGAAGACGATTCGTTGCCCGACGACACGGCGTTGAGACGGCCCGACTGCACCGTCGACTTCTCGGCGTGCGTCGCGCTCTGCGTGCGCAGGTAGTAGGTCGTCTTCAGGCCGCGCAGCCATGCGAGCTTGTAGGTGTCGTCGAGCTTCTTGCCCGATGCGCCGGCCATGTAGATGTTCAGCGACTGCGCCTGGTCGATCCACTTCTGGCGGCGCGCGGCGGCTTCCACCAGCCACGTGGTCTCGATCTCGAACGCGGTGGCGTAGAGCGCCTTCACGTCCTGCGGCACGCGGTCGATGGGGCGCAGCGAGCCGTCGAAGTGCTTCAGGTCCATGACCATCACGTCGTCCCACAGGCCCAGGCGCTTGAGGTCGCGAACCAGGTAGTGGTTGATCACGGTGAACTCGCCGGACAGGTTCGACTTGACCGAGAGGTTGCCGAAGCAGGGCTCGATCGAGGCGTCCACGCCGATGATGTTCGAGATGGTCGCGGTCGGGGCGATGGCCACGCAGTTCGAGTTGCGCATGCCGTCGGCCTTGATCTTCGAGCGCAGCGCGTCCCAGTCGAGGGTGGCCGAGCGGTCGACCTCGACGTAGCCGCCGCGTGCCTTCTCGAGCAGGTCCAGCGAGTCGATCGGCAGGATGCCCTTGTCCCACAGCGAGCCCTTGTAGCTCGAGTACTTGCCGCGCTCCTTGGCGAGCTCGGTCGAGGCCCAGTAGGCGTGGTAGCAGATGGCTTCCATCGACTCGTCGGCGAACTGCACGGCTTCCTGCGAGGCGTAGGGAATGCGCAGTTCGTACAGCGCGTCCTGGAAGCCCATCAGGCCCAGGCCGACCGGACGGTGGCGCAGGTTCGAGTCGCGCGCCTTCTTCACGGCGTAGTAGTTGATGTCGATCACGTTGTCGAGCATGCGCATCGCGGTCGACACGGTCTTCTTCAGCTTCTCCTGGTCGACCTTGCCGTCCTTCAGGTGCTGCAGCAGGTTCACGGAACCCAGGTTGCACACGGCGGTTTCGGTGTCGCTGGTGTTTAGCGTGATCTCGGTGCACAGGTTCGACGAGTGAACCACGCCGGCGTGCTGCTGCGGCGAACGCACGTTGCATGCGTCCTTGAACGTGATCCAGGGGTGGCCGGTCTCGAACAGCATCGTGAGCATCTTGCGCCACAGGTCGGTCGCCTGGACGGTGCGGCTCGGCTTGATCTCGCCGCGGGCGGCCTTCTCTTCGTAGGCGACGTAGGCCTTCTCGAAGTCGGCGCCGAACAGGTCGTGCAGGTCGGGCACGTTGGAGGGCGAGAACAGCGTCCAGGTGCCCTTTTCCATCACGCGGCGCATGAACAGGTCGGGGATCCAGTTGGCCGTGTTCATGTCGTGCGTGCGGCGGCGGTCGTCGCCGGTGTTCTTGCGCAGCTCCAGGAACTCCTCGATGTCGAGGTGCCAGGTTTCGAGGTACGTGCAGACGGCGCCCTTGCGCTTGCCGCCCTGGTTCACGGCCACGGCCGTGTCGTTCACCACCTTCAGGAAGGGCACCACGCCCTGCGATTCGCCGTTCGTGCCCTTGATGTGGCTGCCGAGCGCGCGCACGCGGGTCCAGTCGTTGCCCAGGCCGCCGGCGAACTTCGACAGCAGCGCGTTCTCCTTGATCGACTCGTAGATGCCGTCCAGGTCGTCGGGCACGGTGGTCAGGTAGCAGCTCGACAGCTGCGAGCGCAGCGTGCCGGCGTTGAACAGGGTGGGCGTGCTCGACATGAAGTCGAACGACGACAGCACCTCGTAGAACTCGATGGCGCGCGCTTCGCGGTCGATTTCATTGAGCGACAGGCCCATGGCCACGCGCATGAAGAAAGCCTGCGGCAGCTCGATGCGGGTCTTGCGCACGTGCAGGAAGTAGCGGTCGTACAGGGTCTGCAGGCCGAGGTAGTCGAACTGGTTGTCGCGCTCGGGCTTCAGGGCCGCGCCCAGGCGGGGCAGGTCGTACTGCAGCAGCTTCTCGTCGAGCAGGTCGTTGTCCACGCCCTTCTTGATGAACTGCGGGAAGTAGTCGGCGTAGGCGGTTGCGCGTTCGGCGGGCAGCACTTCGCGGCCGATGATCTCCTTGAAGATCGTGTGCAGCAGCAGGCGCGCGGTGGCGAAGGTGTAGTCGGGGTCCTTCTCGATCAGCGTGCGAGCCGCCAGGATCGATGCCTTGTAGACCTCGTCGAGCGGCACGCCGTCGTACAGGTTGCGCATCGTCTCGGCGACGATCGGCGCGGCCGTGATGCTCTCGCCCAGGCCTTCGCAGGCCGATTCGATCAGGCTCTTGAGCTCGTTCACGTCGAGCGCGACCAGCTCGCCCTTGTCCAGCACGTGCAGCGCGGGCGTGGCCGGCGCGGTCTGCTCGCCCTGCTTGGAGCGTTCCTGCGTGCGGCGCTCGCGGTACAGCACGTAGGCGCGGGCGATCTCATGGTGGCCGCCGCGCATCAGGCCGAGCTCGACCTGGTCCTGCACGTCCTCGATGTGGAAGGTGCCGCCGCCCGGACGCGAACGCACCAGCGCGCGGATCACGCCCTGCGTGAGCGTGTCGACCGTCTCGCGCACGCTGGCCGAAGCCGCGCCCTGCGTGCCGTGAACGGCCAGGAAGGCCTTCATCATCGCGATGGCGATCTTGTTCGGCTCGAAGGGCACCACCGCGCCGTTGCGGCGGATGATCTGGTAGTGGGCCAGGTTCTGGCCGGTGGGGGAGCCGGCAGTGTCTCGCTGCGGCTGCGACGGCGTGGAGGGGATTGCACGCGGGGTCGATTGGGGATTCAGGGCTGTTTGCATTCGCTTCCTCTCGGTTGGCAATTCTTGTTGGATGGCGACGCCTGGCCCGGCGCCGCACCGGTGTACGGGACCGGACGGAAGACACTATATCTAGGGTGCAGGGGGCATACAACCCACTAGATGTAGCGTTTTCGAAAGGATACAAGGATTTCCGGTACTACTTCCGACATAGGACACCTGCGAAGATGCCCCATGAATACTGGCCTATGGTCCCGCAACCCGCATGCGCTGTGGCTTGCAGGCCGATTTGGGCTTGCAGGGCGCATGGTTGCTGCATTGCGCCCTTCGGATTTTCTCTTCGCTGCAGCGCGGTGGCGGTGCATCGCGAGGCGCCGCGCGATTGAAAAAAATTAGCGCCCGACGACCTGCTCAGGAAACATCTGTGGCTTCCAGCCGAGTTGTTCGCGCAGAAGGCGCCAGTCGAAACCGGCGCCCGGGTCCTGCTTGCGGCCCGGCGCGATGTGCTCGTGGCCGGCGATGTACGCCACCGGAAAATGCTGCGCGATGGCGGCGCACAGGCTCGCGAGCGTCTCGTATTGCGGCTCTTCGAAATGCTGGCCTTCGAGGCCCTCGAGTTCGATGCCGATGGAGTCGTCATTGCAGTTGCCGCGGCCGCGCCACGTCGACACGCCCGCATGCCAGGCGCGGTCGTCGCAGCTCACGAACTGCCAGAGCTCGCCGTTGCGCCGCACGTAGAAGTGCGAGGAAACCTCCAGCCCGCGGATCGACTGGAAGTAGGGGTGTGCGTCCCAGTCGAGCCGGTTGGTGAAGAGCCGCTGCACCGCGTCGCCGCCGTACTCGCCGGGCGGCAGGCTGATCGAGTGCAGCACGATGAGATCGATCTGCGCGCCCTGCGGCCTGGGCCCGAAATTGGGCGAGGGCAGCGCCTTCGCGAAGCGGTACCAGCCGGCCTGCCAGAGTGCGTCGCCGGACTCGGCGGCGAGCGCTTCTTCTTCAGTCGTCGGCATGGCTGCTGCTCGCGCCGTCATCGCCGTTGGGCGTGGTGATGCCCAGCCGCGCGATGCGATAGCGGATCTGGCGCAGGCTCATGCCGAGCCGGGCGGCGGCGGCGGTGCGGTTGAAGCCGCTCTCGTGCAGCGCGCGCACGAGGATCTCGCGCTCCTGCTGGTCGAGGTAGGCCTGAAGGTCGGAGGGCAGCGGCGGAGGCGCGGGCCGGGTAGAGGCCGCCACCGGCGCGGCCGGCGCCGGGGCCGGAGCGGCCGCCGCGTCGCCGCCCAGGAGCGAAAGCGGCGCGGGCGCAGAAGATGCCGCCGCTTCGGCCGCGGCCGTGAAGCCGCCCATCAGGTCGAGGTGCAGTTCGTCGCCGTCGTTCAGCGCGACCGCGCGGTGCAGCAGGTTCTCGAGTTCGCGCACGTTGCCATTCAGCGGATGCTGTGCGAGGCGGCGCAGCAACTCGTCCGACAGGTGAGGCACCGGCAGCCCGCCGTCCTGTGCGATGCGCGACAGCAGCGCGTTGCACAGCGCGGGCAGGTCCTCGCGGCGGTCGCGCAGCGCAGGCACCGCGATCTCGATCACGTTGAGGCGGTAGAAAAGGTCTTGCCGGAAGCGGCCGGCCTGCACTTCGGCGTGCAGGTCTTTATGAGTGGCGCTCACGATGCGCACGTCGACGGCATCTTCCTGCGTCGAGCCGATCGAGCGCACGCTGCGCTCCTGGATCGCGCGCAGCAGCTTCGACTGCATGGCCAGCGGCAGGTCGCCGATCTCGTCGAGGAACAGCGTGCCGCCGCGCGCGGCCTGGAAGTAGCCGTCGCGGTCCTGCGACGAGCCGGTGTACGAGCCCTTCTTCGCACCGAAGAACTCGGCCTCGAGCAGGTTCTCGGGAATCGCGCCGCAGTTCACCGCGACGAAGGGGCCTTCGCTGCGCTGGCTGCAGGCATGCACCGCGCGCGCAACCAGTTCCTTGCCGGTGCCCGACTCGCCGCGCACCAGCACCGGCGCCATGCCGCGCGCAACCTTGGCGATGCGCGACTTGACCAGCCGCATCGGCTCCGACTCGCCCACGAGGCGGTCGAGCGCGGCGATGCCGGTGCCGGAGGTGACCGGTGCCGCCTCGCCAGCCGCATTGCCGGCACTGGAGGGCGCCGCCTGCGCGGGCTTGGCCACCGGCTGCGGTGCCGTCCGCGCCTGCACGGCGGAGGCCACGACCGCGCGGAACTGCTTGAGGTCGACCGGCTTCGTGAGGTAGTCGAAGGCGCCGGCCTTCAGCGCCTCGACCGCGTTCTCGGCCGAGCCGTAGGCGGTCATCACCACGCAGCGCTCGCTGCGCTGGTCCTTCTGGATGCGGTGGATGATCTCCATGCCTTGCCCATCGGGCAGCCGCATGTCGGTGATCACCGCGTCGAAGCGCCCGGCCTCCAGGTGCTGCCAGGCTTCCGAGACGCTGCCTGCCGCCTCCACGCGATAGCCCTCGCGCAGCAGCGTCAGTTCGTACAGCGTGCGCAGGTCCGGCTCGTCGTCGATGACCAGGATCTGCGCCGGCCGCTGGGTGGAAGAAGAGGGGGAGTTGCTCACGGGCGCTATTGTGTCAGCCGGTTTTCGCTGGGGGCAAAACTGACGAAGAATTCGTTGCCCTCGGGCCCGCCCGGCACCAGCGCGCGGCGCTCGTAGCCGATGGTGGCGCCGTGCCGCCGGCACAGTTCGCGGCACAGGAAGAGACCCAGCCCGCTGGAGCGGCTTTCCGAAGAGAAGAAAGGCTCGAACAGGTGCCGCTGCACCGCGGGCTCGAGCGGCGCGCCGTCGCTCCATACCATCAGGCTCGGCCTGGCGACGCCGCCTCGCTGCATCGCGGTCAGCACCTGGATCGCGCCTTCACGCGTGCTGGCGTAGCGCGATGCGTTGTCCAGCAGGTTCACGATCAGGCGGCGCAGGTGCTCGGCGTCGAAGCGCACCTCGCTCGCGGGCGCATCGAGCGACACCAGCACGCCCTTGCGCTGCGTCTGGCGCACCCATTCCTCGGCCAGCACCTGCACGGCCGGGTCGAGCACCAGCTGCTCGCCCAGCGAGAGCACGCGCTGCTGGCGCGCGCGGGAGACGTCGAGCACGTCGTCCACGATGCGCGCGAGGCGCTGCGCGTTGTGCTGCACCATGCTCGTGAGCTTGCGGTGTGCGGGGTCGGTCAGGTCTTCGTTGAGCAGCGCGCTGGCCTGCGTGATGGCGGCCAGCGGATTGCGGATCTCGTGCGCCACGGCCGCCGACATGCGGCCCATCGCCGCCAGCTTCTCGGTGCGGATGCGGGCCTCGAGTTCGCGCAGGTCCTGCAGGAACATCACGCACAGGCTGTCGGCGCGCTTCTCGCTGGCGGGCGTGAGCCGCGTGCGCACGCGCACCTCGCGCGCCGCGCCTCGCGCCTGCGCCACCGGAATCTCCTCGGCCTGCGGCGCCCGCCGCGCGAAGGTCTGGCGTGCCAGCGCGGCCAGCGCGTGCCAGGCGGGCTGGGCATGCAGCGGGAAGGGCAGCGTCAGCTTGGCCAGGCCCTGGCCGAGGATCGCGTCGGCCGCGGGATTCGCCGCGTGCACCAGGCCCTCGGCGTCGATCACCAGCACGCCTTCGCTCAGCGTCTCGATCACGAGGTCGTTGACCTGCGCCTGCATCCGCGCGCTGCTGCGGTTGCGCTGCGCCACCGCTTCCTCGCGCGCCAGCCGGCGGGCCATCTCGTGGGCAAGCAGCGCCACCACGAAGAAGCCCGTGCCGGTGAGCGCCGCCTGCACGAATCGCGACGACGAATCGCCCGGCTGCTGCAGCCAGTGCCAGCCCGCGTCGCCCAGCAGAAGCAGGGTGACGGAGGCGGTGGTGCCCAGGCTCACGATCATGGTGCCCAGCACCGCGCTCATCAGCACCGGCAGCGCGAACAGCGGCGTGTAGTTGACGTTGCCGCCCTGCAGCACCTGCAAGGCGGTGAAGGCCGCCAGGTCGATGCCGATGGTCAGCAGCCAAAGCGGCGTGAAGCCGCGGATCGGCGGCTGGAAGGCGGTGTAGCGCATGCCCAGCCAGGCCGCGACGAGGTAGATCGCCGAGATCGCGATGGCCGCTGCCTGCATGTTCTGCCCGATCGCGAAGGACACGGCCTGCAGCAGCACCAGCACCAGGGCGACGAAGCAGCGCGCTCCCATGAAGCCGCGCCAGAGGCGGCCCAGTGCCGAACTCTCGGCCGGGCCCTGGTCGAGCACGTCCCAGTCGGTGACCGGCTCGCCGCGCGACCAGAGGGGCGTGCTCATTGCCGGGTGGCGGCCTCGCGGTGCGCGGTGCTGCAGTAGACCGCGCCGCCGGGACCGGCGATGGCTTCGGTGGCCGGCAGGTGCAGGCCGCAATGGGCACAGCGCACCATCGCCTGCGGCGGTCCGGACGGCGCGGGCGTGCGTTGCGCCTTGGCTGCTCGCTCGCGCATGGCGTCCTGCATTTCTTCGCGCCGGTTCTTGCGCCAGAGCCAGATCGCGACCCAGAGCACCGCGAGGACGAGGAGGTATTTCATTTCAGACGGGAGGGCGCGCGAGAACCACTTCGAGCACGAAGCGCGAACCGACGTAGGCCAGCAGCAGCAGCGCCGAGCCGGCATAGAGCACGCGCCGCGCGGTGCGCCCGCGCCAGCCGAAGCGGGCCCGGCCGATCAGCAGGATCGCGAAGCTGATCCAGGCGAGCACCGAGAAGATGGTCTTGTGGTCCCACTTCCAGGCGCGGCCAGCCAGCCCGTACAGCTGCTCGCTGAAGAGCAGGCCGGCCAGCAGCGTGGCCGAGAGCAGCACGAAGCCCGCGGTGACGAAGCGGAAGGTGAGCCGCTCGAGCGTGAGCAGCGGCACGCCGCCCTGCGGCTCCACGGCCGCGGCCAGGCGGATCTGCTTTTCGGCGCGGGTGATCAGCCAGGCATGTACCACGGCGGCGCCGAAGAGGCCGTAGGAGGCGATGCCCAGCGCCAGGTGCAGCGGCAGCCACGGCGATGCCGTCACGTGCAGCGGCGTGCCGGGAAACAGGATGGCCAGCAGCACGGCGGCCGCGCCCAGCCAGGCGAGTGCGCGCCGCACCTTCAGCTGGGGATACATGCGGCTTTCGACGGCGTAGACGGTCAGCACCAGCCACGCCGTGACCGACAGCGCCGGCGCGAAACCGAAGCGCGGCTCGCTGCCGACGAGACCATGGGCCAGAGCGGCGGCATGCAGCAGCCATGCGATCCCGAGCGTCCATTGGGTCGACTGGCGGCTGAATCTGGCGCCGGCGGCGGCGACAAAACCGTAGGCAACCGCGGTGGCGATGCCCAGAGCCACGCCGAGCGGGGAGGGGATCGCTAAAATCATCGGCCGGAGTTTAGCGTCTCGCTATTGCGTTCCCGGCGCCCGGCTTCAAGTTCTTTCCCGTCTCCCAGGCTTCTCACCCGGCCCGCGCCATAGCGGGCAGCAAGGCATCCCCCTCATGGCCACCGCCCTCACAGAAAAGTTCTCCCGCCTCGTCAAGACGATGAGCGGCCAGGCCCGCATCACCGAAAGCAACGTGCAGGACATGCTGCGCGAGGTGCGCATGGCGCTGCTGGAAGCCGACGTGGCCCTGCCCGTGGTGCGCGATTTCGTCGCCCGCGTGAAGGAAAAGGCCCTTGGCCAGGAAGTGCTGGGCTCGCTCAAGCCGGGTCAGGCGCTGGTGGGCATCGTCAACCGCGAACTCGCTGCCACCATGGGCGAGGGCGTGTCCGACATCAACCTCGCGGCCCAGCCGCCGGCCGTGATCCTCATGGCCGGCCTGCAGGGCGCCGGCAAGACCACCACCACCGCCAAGCTCGCCAAGCACCTGATCGAGAAGCGAAAGAAGAAGGTGCTCACCGTGTCGGGCGACGTCTACCGTCCCGCCGCCATCGAGCAGCTCAAGACCGTCACCAGGCAGGCGGGCGCCGAATGGTTCCCCAGCACGCCCGACCAGAAGCCGCTGGACATCGCGCGCGCCGCGCTCGACCACGCGCGACGCCACTATTTCGACGTGCTGCTGGTCGACACGGCCGGCCGCCTCGCCATCGACGAAGTTCTGATGGCCGAGATCAAGCAGCTGCATGCTGCGCTCGACCCGGTCGAAACGCTCTTCGTGGTCGATGCCATGCAGGGCCAGGACGCGATCAACACCGCCAAGGCCTTCAAGGAAGCGCTGCCCCTCACCGGCATCATCCTGACCAAGACCGACGGCGATTCGCGCGGCGGCGCTGCGCTGTCGGTGCGCCAGGTGACGGGTGTGCCGATCAAGTTCGCGGGCGTGAGCGAGAAGATCGACGGCCTCGAGGTGTTCGACGCCGAGCGCCATGCGGGCCGCATCCTGGGCATGGGCGACATCGTCGCGCTGGTCGAGCAGGTCACGGCCGGCGTCGACGTGGCGGCGGCGCAGAAGCTCGCGGCCAAGGTCAAGAGCGGCGCGGGCTTCGACCTCAACGACTTCCTCGGCCAGCTGCAGCAGATGAAGCAGATGGGCGGCCTCTCCAGCCTGATGGACAAGCTGCCCACGCAGATGGCCGCCAAGGCCAGCGAGGCCGACCTGAGCCGCGCCGAGCGCGACATCCGCCGCAAGGAAGGCATCATCAACAGCATGACGCCGCTGGAGCGCCGCAAGCCCGAACTGCTGAAGGCCACGCGCAAGCGCCGCATCGCCGCGGGCGCCGGTGTCCAGGTCCAGGAAGTGAACCGCCTGCTCAACGAGTTCGAGCAGATGCAGGGCATGATGAAGAAGATGAAGGGCGGCGGCCTCATGAAGATGATGAAGCGCATGGGCGGCATGAAGGGCCTCGGCGGAATGGGCGGCCCCGGTGGGCCGAAGCTGCCGTTCTGAGCGCACGCCGCACGCGCACATATATATGAGAAGGCCCGCCGGGGTGAACCGGCGGGCCTTCTGCTTTTCAGGTCCGCGCTTCCTTCAGGTCTGCACTTCGTAGACCGTCTCGTGCGCCTCCACCGGCGTTGGCAGTTCCCAGCGATGCAGCATGCGCTCGATGCCCGCGTTCGACAGCGTGGTGTCGCGCTCGCGGTTGCGGCGCATCAGCTCCGGGTGGGGCACTTCCAGGTACACCAATTCGATGTGCGCGTGGTAGGCCCACAGCAGGTCCAGCGTCTTGGTGCGCATCTGCTGGCTCAGGTGCGTGGCGTTCCAGACGAAGCGCTCCTGCCTGCGCAGCAGCGCCTTGGCCTGGTCGACCGCGTGGTGCGCGGCGAGGCCGTCGTTCTCGCCGTGCTTGAGGCCGAGTTCGGCGCGCGCATCGTCGAAGGACACCACCGGCCAGCCCTTTCGATGCTGCGCCACCCAGTGGTTCTTGCCGCTGGCGGGCAGCCCGCACATCACCGTCACCTGCGATCCGGCGTTCTGGAACAGCGGGTAGTCGGGGCTGGTGTCGGCGCCGCGGAAGTAGGCCAGGCGCGTGTGGGCGTCTGCCATCTTCCGCGGGCCCTCCCAGCAGCCTTCCTCCTGCGCCAGCTGCTCGAAGAGCGCGATGTCGGCCATGCTGTCCGCACGCTTCTCGTAGTGGCGCCCGAGCATGTCGCAGCGCGCCACGCAGCACAGGTCGGGCAGGCTCAGCTCCCACGAGAGCCTGTGCGCGAGCCACTCGGGCCGCACGCCCTTGCGCGAGGCGAAGGCATGGAACGGCACCTGGTGCACCGCGATGATCCGACACACCGCCTCGCGCAGCGCGAAAGGCACGCGGGCCTTCCACATCAGCACGCGCACGTCTACCGCGCCCCGGCGCGAGTGGCCCGGCTGGCCGACGCGGCCGCTGGCCTCGTCGATCACCGTGGTGTCGGGCTTGGCGATGTCGTGCAGCAGGCAGCCCATGAACAGCACGAAGCGGCGGTCGGCGTCGGCACGGCGGTAGTGCTCGTCCTGCATCAGCGCGTCGAGCACCATGCGGGTGTGGATGCCGACGTTGCCTTCGGCGTGGTAGTACGGGTCCTGAGGCGTCTCCTCGAGGCGCAGCAGGGCCGGCAGCAGTTCGCAGCATTGCGTCCAGTCGGTGCCCTTGCCGGGCTCGGGCACCAGGGCGCGGAGATCGTCGAAGTTCATCGCTTCCTCCCTGCGGCGGTCAGCTCGGCCGGGTCGCGCAATGTGCGCAGGCCCAGGTCCTGCCAGGTCAGCTGCGGCGTCGGCGCATAGAGATCCACGCCCGGCGCCAGCTGGTTGGGCAGCACCGGCCGGCGACTGTGGTGCGAGCCCGAGTCGAGGATGGTCTGGACGAAATCCGGGCGCACCCACTTGTAGCGGCCTGTCACCTGACCATCGGACTCGGTCTTGAGGTACAGGCCCTCGGCGAGGTCGGACAGGTCGGTCTGCTGCCGCACGAGTTCGAGCGGCTGGCCTTCCTGCGCCACAGCGGCTTCGAAGGCCGGCTTCCAGTCTGCGCTGCGCGCCAGCGAGGGCCGCACCAGCGTCTGCAATGCCTTCGCGCTGCGCGGCATCTCGCCTTCGTAGAGCACGGGCACCGGCAGCACCGGGCCGCCTTGGAGCAGCGCATGCCGTGCCGGCGTCGAGAGGAAGCACTGCGACTGCCGGTCGTAGATGTCGAACTCCAGGAAGAAGGCGGGCAGCCGGTCGTACCAGCAGCTGTGCTTGGCGAAGCACCACTCGCCGTACATCACGTAGCGGTCTTCGAGCCGTTCCAGCAGCGCCGCTTCATGGGCGGCAGCCCAGTGCTTGAACAGGTTGAACTGGCGCTCGCCGGCGCCGCCCGCGAGGTAGTGGCCGCGAGACTGGAGCAGCAACTCGCCTGCTGGCGTGAACGACACGGCCGCATTGGCGCCATCGAGCTTTTCCTCGATGACGACATGCATGCCCTGCAGTTCGGACAACGGCGTCTGGCCGTCGTCGCTGTCACCGGCCTGCAGCCGGGAGCCTTCCAGGTGCGCAGTACGCGGGTACTTGAGCAGCGGGATCGATGAAAGAGAAGAAGAGAGGGGAAACACGTTTGTTCTCCGGATGGAACCAGGAAGAACCGACAACGTGCGGGAGCGAAGCTGGAGAGCTGGGGAACGGATTGCGGTCAGCGGAAAGCGCAGCTTGGCGCCCGACATGACCGGCAATGAAGCGGCGTTGTCGGCGTCAGAGGGTGATGACGGCGAGACGGGGCACTTGGCGCTCCTGTGGATCGAAGGGATCCGTGGGTGGATGAAAAGAAGTCGGCGATTCTAGCCACGCGCCATGAAAAAAAGCCGGCCCAGGGGCCGGCTTTTCGAGGCGGTGTGTCTTCAGCGCATCAGGCGGTGGCCAGCGCTGCCGGGCGAGCCAGGCGCAGCGCGTGCATCCATGCACGGCGCAGCACGGCCGGCGAGCGCGATTCCTCGGGAATCAGCAGATAGCCGCGGTCACGCAGCGTGGTGCCCAGCGCGATCTGGCTGGTCAGCACGGTCAGCGGGATCGCCAGCAGTAGCGGCAGGCCGACGGGCATGAGCCACACCAGCGCGCTCGGGTCGATCATGGCGACGCCAACGGCCAGCAGCGCGATCACCAGCGTCATGGGAGCCAGCTGCGAGGCAGCGACCTTCCACGGCACGGCGGCGGCTTCACGCGGGGGCGACTTCCAGTCGAGCTTGATGCCCGTGAGGGCGACCAGCACGAAGAGCGAGTGAGCCAGCATGCGCACCGGTGCCTGAACGATGGCCAGGCCGGCTTCCATCACCGAGCTCTTCACCAGGCCCCAGAGGCCACCGTACTGGCGCTGCTCGCCGCGCATCAGCACGGCGGCGATGCCCAGCACGCGCGGCAGGAACAGCAGGCACAGGGTCCAGACCCACAGGCCGGCCAGTTCGGCCGGCAGCACGCTCCAGCTGGAGACCAGGCTCGAGCCGCTCAGCCACAGGGCCGTGCCCAGCGTCAGGAACGCGAGCCACAGCGGGGCCGAGACGTAGGCCATGGTGCCGGTCACGAACATCGCGCGGTGGACCGAGTGGATGCCGGGCTCTGCCATCAGGCGGGCGTTCTGCAGGTTGCCCTGGCACCAGCGGCGGTCGCGCTGGAGTTCGGCCAGCAGGTCCGGCGGTTGCTGTTCGTAGCTGCCGACGAGGTCGGACACCAGCCACACGTTGTAGCCGGCGCGGCGCATCAGAGCGGCTTCGACGAAGTCGTGCGACATGATGCCGCCCGACATGCCGCCGGTGCCCTTGATGGGAGCCAGCGCGCAGTGCTTCATGAAAGGCTCGACGCGGATGATCGCGTTGTGGCCCCAGTAGTGCGACTCGCCCAGTTGCCAGAACTGCATGCCCAGCGTGAACAGGCGGCCCGTGACGCGCGAGGCGAACTGCTGCGCGCGTGCGTGCAGGGTGACGTGGCCGATGGCCTGCGTCGCGGTCTGGATGATGCCGGCGGTGGGGTTGGCTTCCATCAGCTTGACCATCGAGGTCAGGCAGTCGCCGCTCATCACCGAGTCGGCGTCGAGCACGACCATGTAGCGGTAGTCCTTGCCCCAGCGGCGGCAGAAGTCGGCCACGTTGCCGGCCTTGCGGTGCGTGCGGCGGGTGCGCAGGCGGTAGTAGACCTCGACCTGCGGCTGGTTGGGGCTTTCGGCCAGCGCGGCGCGCAGGTCTTCCCAGGCGGCGCGCTCGGCGGCTGCGGTCTCGGGGTTGTAGCTGTCGGACAGCACGAACACGTCGAACTGCCTGGCGTGGCCGGTGGCCGCGACCGATTCGCAGGTGGCGCGCAGGCCGGCGAACACGGTGGCCACGTCCTCGTTGCAGATCGGCATGATGATCGCGGTGCGCGCCTCGGGGTTCATCGGGTGGTGGGCCACCTGCTTCGCCGAGAGGGAGTACTTGTCACCGCGCACGGAGACGTAGAAGCCCATGAGCGCCGTCACGAAGCCGGTCACGACCCAGCCCGAGAGCAGGCCGTACAGGCCGATCTGGCCGTATTCGAGCCAGAGGTTGTCGTAGTCGGGCTGCACGCTGGCGAAGAGCGAGGACGCGATCACGGTGCTCAGCAGCGTGAGCATCATGAAGGCGAAGCGGCGGCGGGCGGCGGCGCGCTGCCAGGGCTGCTTCGTTTCGTTGGCGGGGTGAGCGCCGGCTTCGGCGTCACGGCCTGCGCCGAGCTTGACCAGCGCTGCCGTGCCGAGGCTGTTCCAGAAGCCGCGCCAGGGGCGGGGCGTCATCGAGCCGCGGTTGATCGGAGGAGCGGTGACCGAGTTGGGATGGCGTTCCTCGCGGACCGGGCTGCGGCGCGAGAAATCGGTGTCGGCCAGCACGTTCAGTTGGGAGAAGTCGTTCGGCTTCATGTGATTTACCAACGTTGCTTGTCGATGGAGGAGGGGGTGTCGCCAATGGCCGGAAGGCGCTTGAAGACACAGTCGGAAGAGGCGCCGCCGGCGCTTGCGAGCGCGGCCAGCGAATGCCCCGCGGCACGGGGCCGCGAGGAGGAAAACTGCTTTTGACGCAGGCCGTCGCGCTGCTGGCGCAGTGCGAAAGAAGGGCTGGTAAGTGCTGTCATGCCGGTACAGGGGCAAACCCTGTGCCAGGCTGGAAAAACGCTTTCAGATCAATGACTTGGCGGTGATCCGATGCATTTTTCGGGCTGGAGCGTCGCTGAAGTGGCTCCAAACCCACGATTTTGTCGCCGAATCCCGACAAGCCTGGATTGCCGGTGGGCTTTGCTCAATGAAATCAACGACTTAGCAGCGTCGCTACTCGGCGACAGGGTCCCCGCCGCCAGCGACAGCGTCCGCCTTGAAGTGGCCCGGGGTGAGTTCGTGCTTCTGGAGCAGCCGGTAGAACTCGGTGCGATTCCGGTCAGCGAGGCGGGCCGCGTCGGCCACGTTCCCGTCCGTCAGTTTCAGCAGGCCGACCAGGTAGTCGCGCTCGAAACGCTGCTTGGCCTCGGCGTAGGTCTGCACCTCGACCGTCGGCACGCGCAGCGCCCGCTGCACCAGCGCTAGCGGGATCAGCGGCGAGCTCGACAGCGCGCAGACCTGTTCCACCACGTTGTAGAGCTGGCGCACGTTGCCCGGCCAGGCGGCCATGGTCAGCGCCTTCAGCGCTTCGGGGGCGAAGCCCGAGAGCCGCTTGCCGTACTTGGTCGACAGGCGCTGCAGGAAGTGGTTGGCCAGCAGCGGGATGTCTTCCCGGCGCGCCGACAGCGGCGGCAGCGTCAGCGTCACCACGTTCAGGCGGTAATAGAGGTCTTCGCGGAACTGCCCGGCCTCCATCGCGGCGTCGAGGTCGCGGTGGGTGGCCGAGACGATGCGCACGTCGACCTGGATCGACTGGCTCGCGCCCAGCGGCCGCACCGCGCGCTCCTGCAGCACGCGCAGCAGCTTGACCTGCAGGGCGGGCGGCATGTCGCCGATCTCGTCCAGCAGCAGCGTACCGCCGTCGGCCTGCTGGAACAGGCCCTTGTGATTGGCGTGGGCGTCGGTGAAGGCGCCCTTCATGTGGCCGAAGAGTTCCGACTCGAGCAGCGCCTCGGGGATGGCGCCGCAGTTGACCGCCACGAAGGGCTTGTCGGCGCGCGCGCTGGCCTTGTGGATGGCGCGCGCGAGCATCTCCTTGCCGGCGCCGGAGTCGCCGCGCAGCAGCACCGAGGCGTCCGACTTGGCGACCATGCGCGCCTCGGCCAGCAGCTCGGCCATGCGGTTGCTGCGGCTCACGATCTCGGAGCGCCAGCTGTCGTCGCCGGCCTTGCTGGGCGTGGCGGCGGGGGCGCCGAGCGCCAGCGCCTGCGCGATCTTCTCGAGCAGCTCGCGGCCGTCGTAGGGCTTGGTGAGATAGGTGAAGACGCCGCGCGCCGTGGCCTCGACCGCATCGGGAATGGTGCCGTGCGCGGTCAGCAGGATCACCGGCAGCGAGGGATGGCGCTTGCGGATTTCGTCGAAGAGCTGCAGGCCGTCGCGCCCGGGCAGGCGCACGTCGCTCAGCACCAGTTGCGGATGCTCGATCTCGAGCTGCGTGAGCGCGGTCTCGGCCGAGGTGACGGCCGTCACCTGGTAGCCCGCCGAGCTCAGCCGCATCGAAAGCAGCCGCAGCATGTCCGGGTCGTCGTCGACCACGAGGAGGCGGGCGCCGGTAGTGCTCATCGAAGAATCTCCATGCTTGGCGCTGCGGTGCTGCGGGCTTGCCTGCGGCGGCGCTGCAGCACGCTTATTGGCTCGGCTTGCTGCCCGCAGGCGGCGCGGCCGGTGCCGGGTTCATGTTGGGCCGCGCGAAGCTGCGCTCGATGGCGCGCAGCGCTTCGATGCGGTCGTTGAGCTGGTCGATGCGGCGCTGGCTGTCGCGCAGCTGCTGCACCTGCCTGTCGCGGTCGTCTTCCACGCGGCGCTGCTCTACGTAGCGCGCGGCCAGCGCGCGGGCCAGCGGCTGCAGCGGCTGCGCCTCGGGCGCGGGGTTGGCGATCACGCGCTGCAGCAGGCCCAGCGCGCGCGCCAGGTCAGCTGGAACGCGGGTCTGCGAAAGCAGCAGCGCCAGCTGCATCTGCACCGTGGGCGAGTCGCCGGGGTCGCCGATGCGGGCGATCTCGGCGCTGAGGTCGGCGCCGTTGAGCGGGCGCACCTTGTCGGCGTACGACAGCATCGAGGACACCGGGCCCTGCAACATCGTCGAGAACAGCGACGCGGCGGGCTGCGTGGCCGGCGCCCTGGGTTCGGCCTCCACCGGCATCACGCGCGGCACGACCGGCGGGGGCGGCAGCGCTTCGGCCTCGGCGGGCGGCTTGGGCTGCGAGGCGCAGGCGGCCAGCAGCAGGATGAAAGGCACGGTCATCGCCCCGGCGAAGGAGGAGCGGCGGACGAACGGAAAAGACATGGGTCGAAGAAGGACGCGAGGCGTTCGGACGGTGTGTTCTGGAGAGGGGAAGCCGGGGTGGTCAGGCCGTGCGCGGCAGCTCGATGCGGAAGTGCGCACCGGGACCGCCGGGCTGCAGTGTGATGCGGCCCCCGTGGGCTGCAATGTACTCCTGCACGATGGAAAGTCCGATGCCCGTGCCCTTCACGGTGTGTTCGGGCTGGCGCTCGCCGCGGAAGAAAGGCTCGAAGATCCGGTCGCGGTCCCCCTCTGCGATGCCCGGCCCGGCGTCATTCACGTCGATGTGCACCGCTTCCGGTGTCTGCGACACGGTCAGCGTGATGACACCTCCCGTTACCGAAAAGCGGATGGCGTTGCTCAACAGGTTGGCGATGGCGGTGCCCAGCTTGGCGCGGTCGACCGTGACGGTGACCGCTTCACCCTCGGCACGCACCCGCAGGCCGTGCGACTGCCACTGCAGGCGCTGGCCCTCGATCTGCTCCTCGATCAGCGGCAGCAGTTCGGTGCGTTCGCGGCGCAGTTCGCGTGCCTCGAAGGCGGCGGCGTTGAAGCGCAGCAGCGCCTCGATCTGGCCCTGCAGCGCCACGGTGTTCTGGTTGAGGATCTGCGCCACTTCCAGCTGCGCCGGGTTCAGCGGCCCGGTCACGCCGTCTTCCAGCAGCGACACGCCCTCGCGCAGCGCGGCCAGCGGCGTCTTCAGCTCGTGCGACACGTGGCGCAGGAAGCGGGCCTTGTCGGCGTCGAGCTCGGTCAGGCGCAGGCGCAGCCATTCGAGCTGCTGCGACACGCGACGCACGTCGGCCGGGCCGCGGATGTCGATCGGCTCGTCGAGCCGGTTCTGGCCGAGTCCGACGATGGCGTGCTCCAGCCGCTTGAACGGCCGCGCCAGCCAGATGCCGAATGCCAGCGCCAGCGAGACCGCCAGCACGCTCGCGGCCACCACCTCGCGCATCAGCCGGCGGCGCGCGTTCTCGATGCGCCTGGCCAGCGCGTCGTTCTGCGTCTCGATGAGGAACTGCGCCTGCTGCGCGATGTTGGTGTTGAGCGCGTCGAGCTCGCGGAACTGCATCGCCATCGTGCTCTCGCGGGCCAGGGCGCTGTCGGCGCTGCCGCTCATCAGGCCCTCGATCACGCCGAGCTGGGTGCGCCACATCTCGATGCCGGCGGGCGGCAGGCCGTTCTTCTCCAGGCGCTCGAGTACCTGGTGCGCCTCGCGCGCGGCGTCGTCGAAGCGGCGGCGCAGCACCGCGTCGTTTAGCACCAGCGACTGGCGCCCGGCGCGCTCCATCGCCGCGCTGCGCTCGGCCAGCGACTGCGAGGCGCCGGACAGGCGCAGCGCGCGCGCGGCCGCGTCGCGGCTCTGGGTCATGAGCGCGTCGTACTGCAGCACCGAGCGAATCGCCACGCCCACCAGCAGGGCGGTGATCAGCAGGAAGGCGAAGAGCAGGAGCTGCTGGAACGAGCCCCGCATGGATGGACGCTTCGCCATCAGTGCTGGGCGAGCGCCATCGGCGATTCGTTGGTGACGACCTCGCCGCGCAGCGTGTAGGCCAGCGAGCGGGTGATGCGCAGGTCGGCCATCTGGCCCACCAGCCGCGCATCGCCCTCGAAGTTGACGACGCGGTTGCAGGCGGTGCGGCCCATGAGCTCGGTTGCGTCCTTGCGCGAGGCGCCTTCCACCAGCACGCGCTGCGTGGTGCCGACAAGC
Organism: Variovorax sp. 22077; assembly: GCF_052044195.1. NCBI lineage: Bacteria > Pseudomonadati > Pseudomonadota > Betaproteobacteria > Burkholderiales > Comamonadaceae > Variovorax > Variovorax sp. 22077. Next base: position 141,584 of record NZ_JBQEQC010000015.1, on the reverse strand, counting down.
GCCTGGCCGAAGCGCTTCACGTTGGCGTCGATCACGCCCTGCAGCTTCTGCAGGCGTGCGAGCTTCACCTCGTGCGGGGTGTCGTCGTGCAGCGCGGCCGCCGGCGTGCCGGGGCGCGGGCTGAAGATGAAGCTGAAGCTGGCGTCGAACTGGCAGTCGTCGATCAACTTCATCATCTTGTTGAAGTCGTGCTCGGTCTCGCCGGGGAAGCCGACGATGAAGTCGCTGCTCAGAGCCAGCTCGGGGCGGATGGCGCGCAGCTTGCGCACCGTGCTCTTGTATTCCATGGCGGTGTAGCCGCGCTTCATGGCCATCAGGATGCGGTCGCTGCCGTGCTGCACCGGCAGGTGCAGGTGGCTCACGAGCTGCGGCACCTTCGCATAGGCCTCGATCAGGCGCGGCGTGAACTCGTTCGGATGGCTGGTGGTGTAGCGGATGCGCTCGATGCCGGGAATCTCGGCGACGTATTCGATGAGCAGCGCGAAGTCGGCGATCTCGGCGGTGTCGCCCATCCTGCCGCGGTAGGCATTCACGTTCTGGCCCAGCAGCGTGATCTCGCGCACGCCCTGGTCGGCCAGGCCGGCGATCTCGACCAGCACGTCGTCGAGCGGACGGTTCACTTCCTCGCCGCGGGTGTAGGGCACCACGCAGTAGCTGCAGTACTTGGAGCAGCCTTCCATGATCGACACGAAGGCGGTCGCGCCTTCGACGCGCGCGGGCGGCAGGTGGTCGAACTTCTCGATCTCGGGGAAGCTGATGTCCACCTGCGGTCGGTCCAGGCGCTCGCGGTCGCTCAGCATCTCGGGCAGGCGGTGCAGGGTCTGCGGGCCGAACACGATGTCGACATAGGGCGCGCGCGCGATGATGGCCTCGCCCTCCTGGCTGGCCACGCAGCCGCCGACGCCGATCTTCACGCCCTTGGCCTTCAGGTGCTTCACGCGGCCGAGGTCGGAGAACACCTTCTCCTGCGCCTTCTCGCGCACCGAGCAGGTGTTGAACAGGATGAGGTCGGCCTCGTCCACGTTCTGGGTGGGCTCGTAGCCTTGTGCGGCGTTGAGCACGTCGGCCATCTTGTCCGAGTCGTACTCGTTCATTTGGCAGCCGAAGGTCTTGATGAATACTTTTTTCATGGGGAGCTCTCTCTCGCGGCCCCTGCCTTAGGCGGGGGCACGGCGGCCGGGCGCGCGGCAACCTGCCGCGCCGGCCGTCTTCTTGCTTGCTTACTGCGTGTTGAGGGTGTCGTTCGAGGTGAACGGCCAGACGTTCAGGAACGGCTTGTTCAGCGATTCGCGGCTGGCGGTGGCCTCGGTCGGCGTGAGGATCCACACCTCGCGCAGCAGCCCGGCGGCGTCGCGCGTGTAGTTGACCAGGTACTTCTGGCCGATGATGGCCCCGGGCATGACCAGCATGTTCTGGTCGCTGCGGATGCGCGCGCCGGCGCCCAGGCGGTCGGGCTTGCCGTCGAGCTCGACGTCGGGTGCGTTGGTCACCATGAACTTGCCGCGCAGGGTGCCGACAGGGAAGACGCGGCCGCCCACGATCGACTCGTTCTGGGTCTGGGGGCGGGGGACTTCGTCCTGCGCGCTGGCGGCCAGCGGGAAAAGGCCTGCGGCAGCAATGGCTGCTGTGCAAAGCGCTATGGAAGTGAGAGCATTCGTGGGTTTTTTCTTGCAGCGGTTCATGGGGTTCATCCAGAGGCTGTGGACCGGCGATTTTAGCGATGGGCCCCTGTCCGCCCGTGCCGGCCGCAGCGAGTAGTGCGACTTTCGGTTGACCTGCTTTACATTTCTTTACGGGACCCGTGATCGCCAGGAGTCGGCCGCTGATCCAATAGCCATGTCAGCCCAAAGTGCACAAGAACCCATGAAGAAAAATGTCGCCGTCGCCCTCGGGGGCGTGTTGATCGTAGCCGTCGCGCTCGGGTGGTGGAGCATGTCTGGGGACAAGTCCGCCGCCCAGACGGCCAAGGCGCCGGGCGCCAAGGGCGGCGCCCCGGCGGGCGGCGCGCCCGCGCTGGTGACGCTGGCCACGGCGAAGAAGCAGGACGTGCCCGTGACCGTGCAGGTCAACGGCAGCGTGGTCTCCCTCAACAGCGTCGACCTGCGCCCGCAGGTGACCAACACGGTGAGCGCGGTGCACGTGAAGGAGGGCCAGTTCGTCAAGGCGGGCCAGCTGCTCTTCTCGCTCGACGACCGCAACGACCAGGCCAACCTCGCGCGCGCGAAGGCGCAGCAGCAGAAGGACGAGGCCACGCTGGCCGACCTCGAGCGCCAGTACAGGCGCAGCCAGGAGCTGGTGGCCCAGAACTTCATCGCCAAGAGCGCGGCCGACGCCACGCTCTCGCAGCTCGAGGCGCAGCGCGCCGCCGTGGCGGCCGACCGCGCGGCCGTGCAGTCGGCGCAGGTGGCGCTGGGCTATGCCACGCTGCGCGCGCCCATCGCGGGGCGTATCGGCGCGGTCAACATCTACCCGGGAACGCTGGTGCAGCCGACGCTGTCGCTGGTGACCGTCACGCAGCTCGACCCGATCGCCGTGAGCTTCCCCGTGCCCGAGGCCAACCTGCAGGACCTGCTGGAGGCCGCGCGCTCGCGCTCGAAGGTCGAGGCCGTCGTCCCCGGCCGCAGGGAGCCGCTGACGGGCACGCTCGACTTCGTCGACAACACCGTCGATCCGACCATCGGCACCGTGCGCGCCAAGGCCGTGTTCGGCAACCCCGACCAGAGCCTGTGGCCCGGGCAGTTCGTGGCCACGCGCATCACGGTGCGCACGCTCGGCGGCGCCACGGTGGTGCCGGCGGCGGCGCTGATGATGCTGTCCGACGGCGCCTCGCTCTACGTGGTGGACGAGGCCAAGACCGCCACGCGCCGCAAGGTGAAGGCGCTGCACACCTTCGGCACGCAGGTGGCCGTGAGCGGCGTCGAGCCCGGCGAGCAGGTGGTGATCGAGGGCAGCCAGAACGTGCGCCCGGGCGGCAAGGTGCGCGTGGACGAGAAGGCACCGGCTGCCGCTCCGGGTGCGCCGGGCGCGCCTTCCAACGGCACCACGGGCGTCACGCCCGGCAGCGCGGCGTCATCCGACGGCACCGACGCCAAGCCGCCGCGCCGGGAACGCGCATGAGCCGCCGGGCCGCTCCGAAGGCGAATACCGCAGCGCGAAGCGCGGAGGTCGACCGATGAACATCTCGGAACTCTGCATCCGACGTCCGGCGATGACGGTGCTGCTGTCCGCCGCCGTGGTGGTCATCGGCATCTTCGCGTACTTCAGCATCCCCGTCGCCGCGCTGCCCAGCTACAACACGCCGGTCATCAACGTCAACGCGCAGCTGCCGGGGGCGAGCCCCGACACCATGGCGTCTTCGGTGGCGCTGCCGCTGGAAAAGCAGTTCTCGACCATCCCGGGCCTGCAGACCATCAGCTCGGTGAACACGCAGGGCGTGACCTCGCTCACGCTCGAATTCGTCAGCAGCCGCGACATCGACGCCGCGGCCGTCGACGTGCAGGCAGCGCTGCTGCGCGCCCAGCGCCAGCTGCCGCAGGAGCTGACGCAGCTGCCCTCGTACCGCAAGGTGAACCCGGCCGACGCGCCGGTGCTCTTCATCGCGCTGATCTCGCCGTCGATGAACCCGTCGGAGCTCAACGACTACGCCGAGAACCTCATCTCGCCCACGCTCTCGACCATCGACGGCGTGGCGCAGGTGGGCGTGTACGGCCGCAAGGCCTTCGCGGTGCGCATCAAGGCCAACGCCGACCTGCTCAACGCGCGCAACATCACGCTCGACGAGCTGGCCAAGGCTGTGAACACGGCCAACGCCAACACGCCGGTCGGCGTGCTCGACGGCCCGCGCCAGACGCTCACCATCCAGGCCAACCGACAGCTCATGAAGGCGGCCGATTTCGCCAAGCTGATCGTCGGACAGCGCAACGGCTCGCCGGTTCGCCTCGACGAGGTGGCGACCATCGAGGACAGCTTCGAATCGGTGAAGACCGCCAGCAGCTTCAACGGACAGGATTCCATCTCGCTGGCCGTGCAGCGCCAGCCCAACGCCAACACCGTGCAGGTGGTGGATGCGGTGCGCGCGCTGATCCCGCGCTTCAAGGCGGAGCTGCCGCAGTCGGTCGAGATCCAGATGGTGAACGACCGCTCCATCTCCATCCGCGAGGCGGTGCACGACGTGCAGCTCACGCTGCTGGGCACCATCGCGCTGGTGGTGCTGGTGATCTTCCTGTTCCTGCACCGGCTGGTGGCCACGCTGATCCCGGCCGCGACCATCCCCATTTCGCTGATCGGCGCGGTGGCGCTGCTCTATGCCTTCGGCTACAGCCTGGACAACATCTCGCTGCTGGGCATCACGCTCGCGGTGGGCCTGGTGGTGGACGACGCGATCGTGGTGCTGGAGAACATCATGCGCTACGTCGAGAAGGGCATGGACCCGTTCGCCGCGGCGCTGCGCGGCGCGCGAGAGGTGGGTTTCACCATCGTGTCGATCTCGATCTCGCTGGTGGCGGTTTTCATCCCGATCTTCTTCATGCCGGGGGTGATCGGCCTGCTGTTCCACGAGTTCGCGGTGGTGGTGGCGCTGGCGGTGCTGGTGTCGGCGGTGGTGTCGCTCACGCTGGTGCCGATGCTCGCGAGCCGCCTGCTCAAGCAGGTGCCGCGCAAGGAAGGCGCGCTCGACCACGAGGAAGAGCATCCCGAGCCCGGCACCGCCATCGGCCGCGCCTTCGAGCGCGGCTATCGCAAGGTGCATGCGACCTACATGAGCACCCTCGACTGGACGCTGGGGCACCGCAAGGTGATGCTGCTGATGGCGGCGCTGACCTTCGTCGTCACCGGCTGGCTGTTCGCGACCATCCCCAAGGGCTTCTTCCCCGAGGAGGACATCGGCCAGATCCAGATCACCACCGAGGCCGCCGAAGACATCTCCTTCGTCGCCATGAAGGCGCTGCAGGACCGCGTGGCCGCCGCGCTCAAGGACGATCCGAGCGTCGACTACGTGAGCTCCTTCGTCGGCGTGGGCGGGCCCACCGCCACGCAGAACTCGGGCCGCCTCTTCGCGGTGCTCAAGCCGCGCAGCGAGCGCCCGCAGATGTCGAAGGTGCTCGAGTCGCTGCGCCAGCGCTTCCGCGAGATCCCGGGCATCGCCGTCTACATGCAGCCGGTGCAGAACCTGCGCCTGGGCGGGCGCCAGAGCAAGGCGCGCTTCCAGTACACGCTGCAGAGCGTGAACGCGGGCGAGATGGTGCCGTGGGCCACGCGGCTCATGGAGCGCATGCGCGCAGACCCCGACTTCCGCGACGTCACCAGCGACTCGCAGAACCGCGGCCTGCAGGCCACGCTCGACATCGACCGCGACAAGGCCGGCGTGCTCGGCGTGGCCGTGGGCGACCTGCGCACCGCGCTCTACAACGCCTACGGCGACCGCCAGATCGGCAGCATCTACGGCCCGAGCAACACCTACCAGGTGATCCTCTCGGCCGCCGACAACGACCGCCAGTTCGAGGAAGACGTCTCGCGCCTGTCGGTGCGCAGCACCACCGGCAAGCTGGTGCCGCTGTCGGCCTTCTCGACCGTCAAGCGCACCGTGGGACCCACCGCGGTGAACCACCAGGGCCAGCTGCAGGCGGTGACGGTGTCGTTCAACCTCGCGCCCGACGTGCCGCTGGGCAACGCGACCGCGAAGATCGACCGCTTCAAGGAAGAGCTGAAGATGCCCGCGTCGATCATCACCACCTACGGCGGCGATGCGGCGGTGTTCCAGAGCTCGCAGTCGAGCCAGGCCGTGCTGCTGGTGCTGGCGGTGCTGGTCATCTACGTGCTGCTGGGCGTGCTCTACGAGAGCTACATCCATCCCATCACCATCCTGGCGGGCCTGCCTTCGGCCGCAGTGGGCGCGCTGATCTCGCTGAAGATCTTCGGCTTCGACCTCACACTGATCGCCACCATCGGCATCCTGCTGCTGATCGGCATCGTGAAGAAGAACGCGATCATGATGATCGACTTCGCGCTCGAGGCTCAGCGAACCGAGGGCATGAAGCCGGTTGACGCGATCCGCGAAGCCTGCCGCCTGCGCTTCCGCCCCATCCTGATGACCACGCTGGCCGCGCTCATGGGCGCGCTGCCCCTGGCCCTGGGCCTGGGCGCAGGCGCCGAACTGCGCCAGCCCCTGGGTGTGGCGGTGGTGGGCGGCCTGATCTTCTCGCAGGTGATCACGCTGTACATCACGCCGGCGATCTACCTCGCCCTCGACCGCTACAGCGGCACCGGCCCGATGGTCGACCTGCCGGGTGAAGCGCAGGCCGAGGTGGCCCACTCGCAGCACTCGCACGCCTGAAGGCGGGAGCGGCAGCCGAACACACAGGTAAGACAGGAAGACAGAAGCTGCGCAAAAGTCGCGAAAGAAACCGGGAAACCCTTTCAGGTCTTCTTTCGCAGCCTTTGCGAAGCCTTCGCGTCCTTTGCGGCCTCTGCGGCCTGCAGCCCGATCCCGCCCGCCTCAGGTGGTCGTTTCGTCGAGAGCACCGTCCGTGAGGTGCGTCGTATCGCTCCACCCGACGAGGCTGAACCCCTCGCTCGTCCACAGCATGCGGTTGATCGCCGCGTTGCCGAGCTGCCAGGTGCGCGGCGCCTGCAGTTCCTGGCGCGTGGCTGCGCGGTAGAGCACGTCCATCACGCCGCCGTGCGCCACCAGCACCACCAGTTCGCCCGGATGGCGCGCCGCCAGTTCGGCCGCCACGCCCGTGACGCGGTCGCGGAAGGTCAGGAGGCTCTCGCCGCCCTCGGGTTCGAACTCGGGGTCGCGCTCGCGCCAGCGCCTGGCTTCCACCGGCAGCGTGGCCTCGATCTCGGCGAAGCTCATGCCCTCGAACTTGCCGAAGGCGCGCTCGCGCAGGCGCGGCTCGGGCTGCACGGCCAGGCCGTGGGGCTCGGCGATGGCCTGCGCGGTCTGCCAGGCGCGCGAGAGGTCGCTGGCATAGACGACGCCGATGGGCTCGTCGGCCAGCGCCGCGCCCGCGCGCTGCGCCTGCCAGACGCCGGTGGCGTTGAGCCCGATGTCGAGCTGGCCCTGGATGCGGGTATCGACGTTCCAGGCGGTTTCGCCGTGGCGAACTGCGATCAGGCGGGTGGGTTCTTCCATCCGGGGAATTCTAGAAGCCGCTATTTCCTGGCCTGCTGGGCCGTCGGCAGTTCGATGTTGACCCGGCGTTCGCCCTGCGGCGGGTTCGGGAAGCCCTGCAGCGCCGCCTGGAACATCACCGGCAGGATCGCAGCGCTGGAGGTGTAGGGGCCGTCGTTGCGGGCGCGGGTCTCGTAGACCACGCGGTTGGTGCCGGCCTCGCGCAGCACGATGCTCACCTCGCGCTCGTACCAGGGATTGGCAGGCGGCGCGAACGCCGGGCCGCCATACCAGCCGCCGCCGTACCAGCGCCGGCCGTAGTAGCCATAGCCTCCCCAGCCGTAGCCCCAGGGGCCGTTGTAGAGCCATGGATCGGCCCAGGGCGAGAGGCCGGCCGTCACGCGCGCGCCGATCTGTGCGGTGTACTGGGCCTTGGCGTCGTCGCGGCGCAGGCCGACCTGGTCGAGCGCCGCGCCGGCCATGGCTTCGAGCGATTCCTGCCGCGCGCCGTCGGCCTGCTGCGAGGGCAGGCGGTCGAAGCGGTAGGTGGCGCCGGGCGCGATGGCGCCGGGGGAGGCGAAGCTCTTCACGTCGCTGTCGACCACCCAGGAGGTGGCGCAGCCCGTCAGGCTTGCGGCGAGAAGAAGAGCCGAGAACGCAGATTTCATGAGGGTCTCCGGGCACCGGGTGCCCCAAATTCCCCTGGGTTGCCCGTTCAGCCCTGAACGATGCGCAGGGCGGCAGGTGCCTGGGAGAGCAGATCGAAGGAAGGCGGATCGAAGGCCTTGTCGCCCTCGTCGTCCGCCACGCCGGTCGCCTTCAGACCCTTGAAGTCGTGCTGCGTTCCGTCGAGCAGGTGCGAAGGCACCACGTTCTGCAGCGCGGTGAACATGTTCTCCACGCGACCGGGATATTTCTTGTCCCACTCGCGCAGCATTTCGCCCACCTGCTTGCGCTGCAGGTTCTCCTGGCTGCCGCACAGCGTGCACGGAATGATCGGGAATTCGCGGTGCTGGGCCCAGCGGATGGTGTCCTTCTCGGACACGTAGGCCAGCGGGCGGATCACGACGTGCCTGCCGTCGTCGCTCACCAGCTTGGGCGGCATGCTCTTGAGCTTGCCGGCGAAGAACATGTTGAGGAAGAAGGTCTGCAGCATGTCGTCGCGGTGGTGGCCCAGCGCGACCTTGGTGGCGCCCAGCTCGTCGGCCACGCGGTACAGGATGCCCCGGCGCAGCCGGCTGCACAGGCCGCAGGTGGTCTTCCCCTCGGGGATCACGCGCTTGACGATGCTGTAGGTGTCCTGGTTCTCGATGTGGAAGTCCACGCCCAGCTCGCTCAGGTACCTGGGCAGCACCTCCTCGGGAAAGCCGGGCTGCTTCTGGTCGAGGTTGACCGCCACGATGTCGAAGTGGATGGGCGCGCGCGCCTTCAGCTTGAGCAGGATGTCGAGCAGCGCGTAGCTGTCCTTGCCGCCCGAGACGCACACCATGACCTTGTCGCCCTCCTCGATCATGTTGTAGTCGACGATCGCCTGCCCGACCTGGCGGCACAGGCGCTTCTCGAGCTTGTGCGTCTCGCGCTCGATCTTCATGGAATTGGCGGGAGAGGAGGCGGTGGCGTCGGCGGTGGCGGGCGCCTCGTCGATCCAGACGGCGTTCATGGGCAGGCTGCTTCGGGGAGTCGGGGGAAGAGGGTGATTGTCCCCGATCCCCACTTCACCTGCCATGTCACCCGTCATCTCGCCTGTCATCCGGCCCATTTCCCGGGGCTCCCGCCGCGGGGATCGGGCTTTCCGGAAAGGCCTGCCGCATCGCCTCCACGAAGAGCCGCAGCCTCGCCGGATAGAAGCGCGCATACGGATACACGATGTACACCGGCGCCGGCACACCGCGCCACCGGGGCGCCAGGTGCACCAGCCGGCCCGCCTCCAGCTCCTCGGTCAGCATCCAGGCCGACGACACCCCGACGCCCGCGCCCAGCACGGCCGCGCTGCGCAGGGCGTAGAGGCTGTCGGTGATCATGCGAGGGCGTATCGGCACCCGGTACACCTCGCCCGTGCCCTCGTGCGTGAACACCACCTCGGTCCGGTAGAAATTGCGCGCCGCCAGCCAGGGCAGGGCTTCGAGCTCACCGGGATGCGCCGGCACCGGCGTGCCGGCCCCGAAGAGCGACGGCGCCCCGACCGCGATGCGAGGAACGTCGAAGAGGCGGATCGCCACGGCGTTGGGGTCCGTCACCTCGCCCACGCGGATCGCGCAGTCGACGCCCTCGGCGATGAAATCGGGCGTGGCGTCGTGCGGGCTGTCGTGCAGCAGCCATTCGACCGTAACCTGCGGATGGCGCTTCAGATAGGAGGCCAGCGGCCCGACCAGCAGCTGCTGCCCGAAGGCATGCGGCACCACCACGCGCAGCCGCCCCTCGGGCTGGTCGCCCACGCCGCGCAGCTCGGCCTCGAAGGCGCCCCAGCTCAGGATCAGCTCCTTGGCGCGGTCGAAGCAGCGCTCGCCGTCTTCCGTGAGCTTCATCGCATGGGTGGATCGCTGCAGCAGCCGCACGCCCAGCGAGCGTTCGAGCGCCTGCAGGCGGCGGCTCACCGTGGGCTGGGTGGTGCCCATCTGGGCCGCGGCGGCCGACAGGCTGCCGGCCTCGACGATGCGCACGAAGGTCTGCATCAGCTCGATGCGGTCGGCCTGAGGCGGGGGCGGGAGAAGCGTGGCCATGCGTCAAGCGTATATCAATTGTTCGGCCCGCAGGGCTACCTTGAGAGGAGGAGGGCCCGCAAACTCCAGCCCTTGCTTCTCGAAACCAAGGGTTTACACCATGTCTTCCATTCAAAAAGCGCATGAAAAGCTGCCGGGATCGCTGATCCTGCTGCTGGCTGCCAGCGCCGGCTTCGGCGTCGCGGCGCTCTACTACAGCCAACCCATGCTGGGCGTGCTCGGCCCCGACATCGGCGCCTCCGCCCGCTCCGTGGGCTTCGTGCCCACGCTCACGCAACTGGGCTATGCGCTGGGCATCCTGCTGCTCGCGCCGCTGGGCGACCGCTTCGACCGGCGCCGCATCATTCTCGCCAAGGCCTCGGTGCTGGTGCTCGCACTGCTGGGCGCGGCCTTCTCGCCCTCGGTCGCGCCGCTGCTGGCGGCGAGCCTCGTCATCGGGCTCTCTGCCACGCTGGCCCAGGACGTGGTGCCGGCCGCCGCCACACTGGCCCCCGAGGCGCATCGCGGCCGCATCGTCGGCACCGTGATGACCGGGCTGCTGCTGGGCATCCTGCTGTCACGCGTGCTCGCCGGCTTCGTGGCCGAGCACTTCGGCTGGCGCACGATGTTCGTCGTCGCGGCCGTGAGCATCGCGTTCATCGGCGCCGCCGCGGCGCGCGGCCTCCCGCGCCTGCGCCCGACCACGCACCTGGGCTACGGCGCGCTGCTGGGTTCGCTGGCCGGCCTGTGGAAGCGCCATGGCGCGCTGCGCCGCGCGACCTTCGCGCAGGCCCTGCTGTCGGTGGGCTTCAGCGCCTTCTGGTCGACGCTGGCGGTGATGCTGCACGGCGCGCCGTTCCACCTGGGCAGTGCGGCAGCCGGTGCCTTCGGCCTGGCCGGTGCTGCGGGCGCGCTGGCCGCGCCCATCGCCGGGCGCCTTGCCGACCGCCGCGGTCCCGAGCTGGTGATCCGCATGGGCGCCGTGCTGGTCGCCGTGTCCTTCGCCGCGATGCTGTTCGCACCGCTGCTGGCGACGCCCGCCGCGCGGCTGGGGCTGATCGTGGTCGCCGCCATCGGCTTCGACTTCGGGCTGCAGGCCGCGCTGATCGCGCACCAGACGGTGGTCTACGGCATCGACCCCGGTGCACGCAGCCGGCTCAACGCGGTGTTCTTCACGGGTGTGTTCGTCGGCATGGCCACGGGCTCGGCGCTGGGTGCCCTGGTGCTGGCGCAGTGGGGATGGCCGGGCGTGGCGGCGATGGCCTCGGTGTCGGCGCTCGGGGCGCTGGCGGTGCGCATGTGGCCTGCCGCCTCGAAGAAGAAGGCAGCCGTTGCCTGCGGCTCGGCCGCCTGAAATGCAGGACGTCCGGCTAGCTCACCACTGGCCGGCTTCCATGCGGATCGCCACCTCGCAGTCGTCGAAGATCTCGAGCTTGGCGATCTTCACGCGCACGCCCAGCACGCCGGGCAGCTGCAGCAGCCGCTGCGCCAGCTTGCCGATCAGGCTCTCCAGCAGGTTGACGTGCTCGGCGGTGCACTCGTCGATGATGATGCGGCGCACCTTGCGGTAGTCGAGCACGTGGAAGATGTCGTCGTCCTGCGGCAGCAGCGGCTGGGGGCCGAGATTGAGTTCGGCGTCGACCAGGATCGGCTGGGGCGCCGTCTTCTCCTGCTCGAGGATGCCCAGGTTGGCGTCGAAGCGCAGGCCCTGGAGAGTGAGTGTCTGGTGGCCGTGCGAGGGAGTGGACATGGTGAATGGGCTCACATGAGCGAGAAATCGCGCTCGAATTTCATCAGGTGCTGGCCGCCGTCCACCAGCAGCGTGGTGCCGGTGATGGAGCGGTTCTCCAGCGCGAACTTCACCGTGGCGGCCACGTCCCCGGGCGTGGAGGAGCGGCCCAGCGGCGAGAGCTTGTGCAGTTGCGCGAACTTGTCGTCGTCGAGCATGTGGCTCGCCAGCGTGAGGCCGGGCGCCACGCCCACCACGCGCACCCTTGGCGCGAGGGCCAGCGCCAGCAGCGGCGTCGCCGCTTCGAGGGCCGCCTTCGACAGCGTGTAGCTCAGGAAGTCGGGGTTCGGGTTCCAGAGCTTCTGGTCGAGCAGGTGCACGACGGCGCCGTGGGCATCGCGCGCGTCCAGGTGCTCGTGCAGCGCATTCGCCAGCAGGATGGCCGCGCCGGTGTTGCTGCGCGCGTGGCGCTCCATGAGCGCATAGCCGAAGGTGGAAGCCTCGTCGTGCTCGAAGAGGGCGGCGCTGTGCACCACGGCATCGACGCTGCGAAAGCGCGCCACCACGCGGGGCAGCAGGGCGCGGGTGGCCTGCTCGTCGTCGAGGTCGGCTGCGAACAGGGCCGAGTCGCCCGAGAGCGCGGCGCAGTCGGCGACCGTCTGCTCGGCTTCGGCGCGCGAGCTCCGGTAGTGCACCGCCACCTGCCATCCGCCCGCGGCGAGCGCGAGCGCGATCTCGCGGCCGAGCCGGCGGCCCGCGCCCGTGACGAGTACCGTGCGGGGGGAGTTGGATGCTGGGGAGGCGGGGCTCATGCGGGGAGAGGGAGAATGGCGCTGTGACGACAAAGACGACCCCCAGCAGTTTACCTACCGCCCTCGACCACCTCATCGCGCGTTCCATCGAACGTGCGGGCGGCTGGATCGGCTTCGACCGCTTCATGGCCCTCGCGCTCTATGCGCCCGGCCTCGGCTACTACGCCAACACGCTGGCCAAGTTCGGCCACATGCCCTCTTCAGGCAGCGACTTCGTGACCGCGCCCGAACTCACGCCCATGTTCGGCCAGGCCCTGGCCGCGCAGGTGGCCGAGGCGCTGGAAAAGACAGGCACCGACACCGTGTGGGAATTCGGCGCCGGCTCCGGTGCGCTGGCCGTGCAGTTGCTGCATGCGCTCGACGGCATGGGACGTGGCGACGTGCGCTATCGCATCGTCGACCTGTCGGGCACCTTGCGCGAGCGGCAGCAGCAGGCGCTCGCCGCACATGCGGGCCGCGTCGAATGGCTTGACGAGCTGCCGGAGGCGATGGAAGGCGTGGTCGTCGGCAACGAAGTGCTCGATGCGATGCCGGTGCAACTGCTGGCCCGGGTCGGAGGGCAGTGGTTCGAGCGCGGGGTGGTGCGCAACGCCGCCGACGATGGCTGGGCCTGGGCCGACCGCGAGACCGAACTTCGGCCGCCGGTCGATGTGCCCGGAGAGCATGACTACCTCACCGAGATCCACCCGCAGGCCAGGGCCTTCGTCGCGACCCTGGCCGATCGCTTGAAGAAGGGAGCTGCGTTCTTCATCGACTACGGCTTTCCCGAGGCCGAGTACTACCACCCGCAGAGGCACATGGGGACCGTGATGTGCCATCGAGGGCACAAGGCCGATGGCGATCCGCTGTCGGACGTAGGGTTGAAGGACATCACGGCGCACGTCGACTTCACCGGGATTGCGCTGGCTGGGCAGGATGCGGGGCTTGCCGTGCTGGGCTATACGAGCCAGGCGCGGTTTCTGCTGAACTGCGGATTGCTTTCCCTGATGGAGCGGGGCTCTGTTGCCGAGCGGGGGATGGCGGCTCGGCTCATTCATGAGCATGAGATGGGGGAGTTGTTCAAGGTGGTGGGGTTTGCTGTGGGGGGGGATTGGGAGGCGATGGGGTTTGGTGAGGGGGATCGGAGTCATACGCTCTGATCTCTCTTTTGGCTTTTTGGTCGCTGAGGGCTGGTTGGTTTTCGGGGCCGGGACTCGCCCCGGCGGGCGACCTACTTTCTTTTGCTTCGCTGTATGGACCGGGGACCTGGGTAACAGGTGTGCGCGGACATAGGAAACACATTGGCAGGTTATCGCCTTACTGTCAGGCAGTTCAAGTCCAGCCGCATGAACGGCTGGTGGCAGAAGAACACATCGAAGTGGCCGTCGTGTTGCGGATCCGCGCGGAATGCGATGGGCAGTTTCAGAAGGCAGTTGGGCACTTTCAGCCTGTGGCCGCGGAAGCTGGCCTCGCCGTTGTGCTTGACGATCACCACCGTGTCCCCGGGCTGGTACTCGATGGGAGCCAACGCCCGTGGATAGGGCCTGGGGCTGATCGCGTAGCGCTTGGCGGGCGTGAGAAGGTCCAGCGCGTCATGTGGGCGCTCGTGGTTGTAGATGCCGCGCCAGCGCTAGAAGGCCGCCTGGGCCTGGCCCAGATCGGCGAAGCTGCGGCCGGCGAGCACCTCCGTCTTCAGCGAGCGGTGGAAGCGTTCGATCTTGCCGTTGGTCTGAGGGTGATACGGCGCGCTGTGGCTCAGCCGAATCCCCAGCCTGATGAGCCATACGCCCAGCTCGGACAGTCCATGCTCCGGTTGGCGCGGCGCGCCCCAGGGAGCGCCGTTGTCCGTGTTGATGCGCACCGGCAGCCCGTAGCGGGCAAAGACCTGCTCCAGGTGCGGTCGCACACTGTCGGTGCTCACGCCAGGACAAGCCCTCAGCGCGAGATTGAAGCGCGAATGGTCGTCCAGCACGGTCAGCGGATAGCAGCGCGCCGCAGCCATGGCGAAGTCGCCCTTGAAGTCGATCTGCCACAGGGCATTGGGCTGCTCGTGCTCGAAGCGGCACCAGTGTTCGCTTGCCCGACTGGACTCTGGAGTGATCAGCCCATGGCGATGCAGGATGTTGGTGACGGTGCTGGGCGCAGGAACCTCGCCCAGGCCCTGGTCGGCCAGCCTGCGGGCGATCTTGCGTCCACCCCAACTGGGGTGTTCGCGCCGCAGCTGGACCACGGCCTGCTCCAGCGCATCGGTGCTGCGCGCAGGCGAGTTCAGCGGCCGTGTGCTGCGCGGTGTGCATGCTTGCACCATGCCTTGCAGCGCATGGCGCTTGAGCAGCGAATAGCCGGTCTTGGGGCTGATGCCGAAGCGCCGGCACAACTCGCGCCGGTTCGCCCCCTCCTGCAAAGCCAGTTCCACGAACTCTCGCTTGGTGTCCATCAGGTCTCTCGGTTGCCAGGGCATGGGGCACTTCCTCGGTCATCTCGACCCAGAAAGTGTTTCCTATGTCCGCGCACACCTGTTACCCAGGTCCCCGGTCCATACACTTCGCCAAAAGAAAGTAGGCAAAGAAGAGGCGACCCCGCTGTCTGCGTCCCTCCGCTTCGCTGCGGGCAACCTGCGGTGCTCGCGTTTCGCGGGGTCTCGCCCAAACTCGCTTCGCTCAGACAAGGGCGAGCCCTGATCCGCGAAACGCTGCGCTCCTCGGCGCAGCCAGAGGGGAGGGGAGAGAGTCGGGCCATCGCGTTGCTCGGCCTCCAAGGCACAGCAGGCGCTTCGCGCCTGCTGTGCTTGGAATGAATTGCGGGATCGCTCCGTGTCGTTTCGAGGGGCGCTTGCTGGTGGTATCCAGCGGTGCCGGGAACCCAGAGTCCTCTTGCGCATCGCGACCGCATCAGCATCTCACCCAAGACAACGAGCCTGAACACAGGCTCGAAATCAATCCAAGGCCCGAATCCCTGGCCGAGCAAAGCGAAGGCCCGTCCAGGCCGTTCCCAAAGCCGAGCGAAGCGAAGGGACGCAGACAGCAGGGTCGCCTTTCTTTTGCCTACGTTTCTTTGGCGAAGCAAAGAAAAGTAGGTCGGCCGCCGGGCCGAGACCCGGCCCCGGGAAGCAAACCCGAAACAACTTCTCATCAAGATAAAAAACCCGCCGGGCGGCCCCCCGGGTGGCAAGCAACTACTCAGAGTCTCACCAAGACTCAAGCGCCAACGCAATGAGCCAGCCCAAGCCCCAGTCCCGCCAAAAACATAGTCATAAGCTAGCAACAAAGAGTTCGTTGGCGATCCCAACCCCGCCCCCTACATTCCCGGCATGACTGCCGCCCTAACCAGCGAGGTAGACGCCCCCTCGCAGCACTTCGAAGTCCGCCCCTTCCCCGCCCCCGTAGGCGCCGAAATCCTCGGCCTCGACATCTCGAAGCCCATCAGCACCGAAGACTTCGCCCGCATCCACAAGGCTCATCTGGACCATCACGTCCTGGTCTTCCGCAACCAGCAGATCACCCCGCAGGAGCACATCGACTTCAGCCGCCGCTTCGGCCCGCTCGAGATCCACGTCCTGCACCAGTTCCAGCTCAAGAACCATCCCGAGATCCTCATCGTCTCCAACATCAAGGAGAACGGCGAGCCCATCGGCCTCGGCGACGCGGGTGTCTACTGGCACTCCGACATCTCGTACAAGCCCAAGCCCAGCCTCGGTTCGCTGCTGCACGCGCAGGAGCTTCCCAGCGAAGGCGGCGACACGCTCTTCGCCGACCAGCATCTCGCATGGGAATCGCTGAGCCCCGAGCTGCAGCAGCGCATCCTGCCGCTGAAGGCCGAGCACAGCTACCTCGCGAAGTACGAGGAACTGCGCGCGAAGAACCCGTGGCGGCCGAAGCTTTCGCAGGCGCAGATCGACCAGGTCGCGCCTGCCGTGCAGCCGGTGGTGCGCACGCATCCGGAGACGGGGCGCAAGGCGCTGTTCGTCAGCGAGCACTTCACGACGCGCATCGTCGGGCTTCCGCAGGCAGAGAGCGACGCGCTGCTCGCCGAGCTGTTCGCGCACAGTGTGAAGCCCGAGTTCGTGTATCGCCACAAGTGGGAGCCGCACGACCTGGTGTTCTGGGACAACCGTTCGCTGATGCACCTGGCAGCCGGCACGCCCGACCACCTGCGCCGGCGCCTCAATCGCACCACGATCGTCGGCGACACGCCTTTCTGATTCTTTCCATTCCCTGCTCCCGACAAAAATGAACCGTTTCACCCGCAAAGCCGCGGCGCTCGTCGCCGGCCTCGGCCTTCTGGCCGGCAGCCTTTCCGCGCATGCCGAAGGCCAGATCCGCATCGCCGAGCAGTTCGGCATCGTCTACCTGCTGCTCAACGTGGCGCAGGAGCAGAAGCTCATCGAGAAACATGCGAAGGCCGCGGGCATCGACGCCAAGGTCGAGTGGGTCAAGCTTTCGGGCGGCTCGGCGGTGAACGACGCGCTGCTGTCGGGCAACATCGAGATCGCAGGTGCCGGCGTGGGGCCGCTGCTCACGCTGTGGGACCGCACCAAGGGCAAGCAGAACGTGAAGGGCGTGGCCTCGCTGGGCAACTTCCCGTACTACCTCGTGAGCAACAACCCGAACGTGAAGTCGATCGCCGACTTCACCGACAAGGACCGCATCGCGCTGCCCGCGGTGGGCGTGTCGGTGCAGTCGCGTGTGCTGCAGTTCGCCTCGGCCAAGCTGTGGGGCGACAAGGAGTTCAACAGGCTCGACAAGATCAGCGTGGCAGTGCCGCACCCCGATGCGGCGGCCGCCATCATCAAGGGCGGCACGGAGATCACGGCGCACTTCGGCAATCCACCGTTCCAGGAGCAGGAGCTCGCGGGCAACCCGAACGCGCGCATCGTGCTCAACTCGTACCAGGTGCTGGGCGGCCCGTCGTCGGCGACGGTGCTCTACGCCACCGAGAAGTTCCGCAGCGAGAACCCGAAGACGTACAAGGCCTTCGTCGATGCGCTCGACGAGGCGGCGAAGTTCGTCACCGCCAATCCTGAGAAGGCGGCCGACATCTACCTCAAGGTGAGCAACGCGAAGCTCGATCGCGACCTGCTTCTGAAGATCATCAAGAACCCCGAGGTGCAGTTCAAGACCACGCCGCAGAACACCTATCCGCTGGCCGAGTTCATGCACCGCGTGGGCGCGATCAAGAACAAGCCGGCTTCGGTGAAGGACTACTTCTTCGACGACGCGCAGAACGTGTCGGGGAATTGATGAGCATGGCCGAGGTGTCTTCGGGGTTCGACTCCTTCCCCCTCTGGGGGAAGGTTGGGATGGGGGCTGGCAGGGCGGTGAATGCGCGGGCGCCGTCTGCCCCCACCCCAGCCCTCCCCCAGCGGGGGAGGGAGCAAGACGCCAAGGGACAGGCATTGCTGCAGGTCGACAGCGTCAGCCTCGAATACCGCACCCCCGAGCGCGTCGTGCGCGCCACGCACCGCGTGAGCTTCGACGTCCATGCCGCCGACCGCTTCGTGCTGCTCGGTCCCTCGGGCTGCGGCAAGTCGACGCTGCTGAAGGCCGTGGCGGGCTTCATCCCGCCGGTCGAGGGCGAGATCCGCCTCGACGGCGGGCGCGTGGCGCAACCCGGCCCCGACCGCATCGTCGTGTTCCAGGAGTTCGACCAGCTGCCGCCGTGGAAGACGGTGAAGCAGAACGTGATGTTCCCGCTGCTGGCCTCGCGCACGCTCGGCAAGAAGGAAGCGGCCGAGCGCGCGCTGCACTACCTCGACAAGGTCGGCCTCTCGAAGTTCGCCGATGTGCATCCGCACCAGCTCTCCGGGGGCATGAAGCAGCGCGTGGCAATCGCACGCGCACTGGCGATGCAGCCGCGCGTGCTGCTGATGGACGAGCCCTTTGCCGCGCTCGATGCGCTCACCCGCCGCAGGATGCAGCAGGAGCTGCTCGAGCTTTGGGACGAGGTGCGCTTCACGCTGCTGTTCGTCACCCACTCCATCGAGGAGGCGCTGGTGGTGGGCAACCGCATCGCGCTGCTGTCGCCGCATCCGGGGCGCATGCGCGCCGAGATCAACAGCCACGCCTTCACGCTCGACAGCCTGGGCGGCGCCGAATTCCAGGGCACGGCGCAGCGCATCCACGACATGCTGTTCGAGGAAGAACAGCAAGTGGAGGCTGCGCCATGAGCCCGATCTTTCTCCCTCCCCCTCTGGGGGAGGGCAGGGGTGGGGGCAAGCGGCGCATCCGTCGAGCGCTCTGCCTGCCCCCATCCCAGCCTTCCCCCAGCGGGGGAAGGAGCAACACACCATGAGCGCCGTCATCCCGCCGATCCGCCCCGAGTACGAGCGCACGCTCGAGCCTTTCACCGAAGTGCCGGTCGAGCGCCGGCTGCCGCTGGGCGAGCGCATCTGGTCGCAGGCCTGGCTGCGCAAGGGGCTGATCCTTGCCGTCATCGCGGTGCTGTGGGAGCTGGCAGCACGGTGGCAGAACAACGACCTGCTGCTGCCCACCTTCACCGCCACCGCGGCGGCACTGTTCGAGGGGCTTGCAAGCGGCGAGCTCATCGAGAAGGTGCGCATCTCGCTGGCCGTGCTGCTGCAGGGCTACGTCGCCGGCGTGCTGCTGGCCTTCGCGCTCACCACGCTGGCGGTGTCGACGCGCATCGGCCGCGACCTGCTGGACACGCTCACTTCCATGTTCAACCCGCTGCCCGCCATCGCGCTGCTGCCGCTGGCGCTGCTGTGGTTCGGGCTCGGACGCGGCAGCCTGGTGTTCGTGTTGATCCATTCGGTGCTGTGGCCGCTGGCGCTCAACACCTACGCGGGCTTCCAGGGCGTGCCCGACACGCTGCGCATGGCCGGGCGCAACTACGGGCTCAGGGGGCTGCGCTACGTGCTGCAGATCCTGGTGCCGGCGGCGCTGCCGTCGATCCTGTCGGGGCTGAAGATCGGCTGGGCCTTCGCCTGGCGCACGCTGATCGCGGCGGAGCTGGTGTTCGGGGCTTCGTCGGGCAAGGGCGGGCTGGGTTGGTACATCTTCCAGAACCGCAACGAGCTCTACACCGACCGCGTCTTCGCCGGCCTCGCGCTGGTGGTGCTGATCGGCCTGCTGGTCGAGAGCCTGGGCTTCAGGACGCTGGAGCGGCTGACGGTGCGCCGCTGGGGGCAGCAGCGCTAGCTGCTGGCTTGCCGGCCCGCGGCGGCTAGCCGCCGGCCTTCTTCGCGCCCGTTGCCTGCCGCAGCGCGCGCAGTTCGCTGTTGAGGAACTCGTTGGCGTCGCGCACCGTACCGTTGGTGAGCTTGACCTTGTAGGCCTGCCCGGTCATCTCCGAGCGCGAGGCGCAGCGCTCGATGAAGTCCTCGGCCGTGAGCAGTTCCTTTTTGAAGTAGTCGTACTTTGCCTGCATGTGCCTGGCGGCGTCAGAGGCGTTGTACTCGCTGCCGTTGCGCAGGAAGATCATCGAGCTCATCTTCGAGACGCGCTGGATCAGCGTGTCGATCAGCTTGTCTTCGGTGTCGGAGGGCGTGGCGTGGGCCAGCAGGGCCGCGGTGCCGAGCATGAAGGCGAGCAGCGCCGTGCGCAGGTGAGTGAAAGAAGCCATTTGTCGTAGTTCGTGGCAATTTCCGGGCCATGCTAGGGCTGGCTGCCCCGCCGTGTCAAACCCGCTCCGGCTCGGGTCTAATTGCAGGTTTTGGCAAGCGTCTCCAACTCTTTCATGAGCTCCTCCTCTTCCGACCTCTCGCCGATCGCCCAAGCGCTGGCCGATGCCGCCGCCGCCAAGTCGATGCACTACTTCCGCACGCCGCTGGACATCATCACCAAGGCGGACGAAAGCCCCGTCACGCTGGCCGACCGCGCCGCCGAGACGGCCATGCGCGAGATCCTCGCCGCCCGGGCGCCTGCCGACGGCATCTACGGCGAGGAGCACGGCCCCGAGCGGCTCGATGCCGAGCGCATCTGGGTGCTCGACCCGATCGACGGCACGCGCAGCTTCATCACCGGCTCGCCGCTTTGGGGCACGCTGATCGGCGTGCTGCAGGGCGGGCGCGTGGCGCTGGGCATGATCGACATGCCGGTGCTCAAGGAGCGCTGGATCGGCGTGGCGGGCCAGGGCGCCACGCGCGACGGCCAGCCGGTGCGCGTGAGCGGCTGCACCGAAGTGGCCAAGGCCCGCATCGTCACCACCTCGCCCGACATCTTCGCGCCGGCCGACTGGAGCGCCTTCGACAGGCTCAGCCGCCAGTGCGCGATGCGCCGCTTCGGCGGCGACTGCTACGGCTACGCCCAGCTGGCGGGCGGCACCATCGACCTCGTGGTCGAGACAGGCCTGCAGCCCTACGACTACCTCGGCCCGGCCGGGCTGATCGAGGCGGCCGGCGGCGTCGTCACCGACTGGCAGGGCCAGCCGCTGGGCCTGAAATCCGACGGCCGGGTGATCGCGGCGGCAACGCCCGAACTCCACCGACAAGCGATGGCCATTCTCTCGGCCTAGACTGTTGCCCATGCTTCGCTGGCTGATCGTCGTCGTCCTCGCGCTGGTGCTCATGAGCGGCCTGACCGCCTGGCTGCGCCGCTTCGGCTTCGGACGGCTGCCCGGCGATTTCGAGTTCCGCGCCTTCGGCCGCGAGTGGCAGCTGCCGATCGCGAGCACCGTGGTGCTCAGCATGATCGCGGCGCTGGTGGCGCGCCTCCTGTAGAGAAGACGAACAATCAAGGAAAAGACGGACAGCGATGAGAGCCTGCGTAGACATCGGCGGCACCAAGGTTGCCGTGAGCCTTTCCGCCTCCAGCGACGCGCCGCTGATCGGCCGCCTCAGCGAGCCCACGGCCAAGACCGGTGACAACGACGCGGTGGCTGTGCAGATCATGCGGATGATCGACGAGGTCTGCGCGCAGCAGGGGGTCGATCCGGCGAGCATCGACCGCGTGGGGGTGTCGTCGACGGGGCCCTTCGAATTGCGCGACGGGCTGGTCGAGCTCGCCACACCCAACATCTGCGGCGGCATCGCGGGACCTTCGCGCGGCCTGCCCAATTCATGGATGACCGCGATCGTCGAGGCGCCACTGGTCCAGCGCTTCGGCAACGTTCGCGTCGAGAACGATGCCGTGGCCGCGCTGGAGGCCGAGCGCCACTGGGGCGCGCTCAAGGGCCTGGACAACTGCGCCTATGCCACCTGGAGCACTGGCGTGGGCGTCGGCCTGTGCGTCGACGGCAGGGCCCTGCGCGGGAAGAACGGGAATGCCGGTCACGCGGGGCACAGCTTCGTGGTCGACGATGCCACCGGAGCGCTGTGCGGCTGCGGCAACTACGGCGACGTCGAGGCGCTGGTCGGGGGAAACTCGATCGGGCACCGGTTCGGGCAGTCGGCTGCCGATCTGTTCTCCGCCGCATCTGCCGGTGACCCGAAGGCGCTGGAGACGGCGGATGCCCTGTGCCGCGT
Organism: Variovorax sp. 22077; assembly: GCF_052044195.1. Classification (NCBI taxonomy): domain Bacteria; kingdom Pseudomonadati; phylum Pseudomonadota; class Betaproteobacteria; order Burkholderiales; family Comamonadaceae; genus Variovorax; species Variovorax sp. 22077. The sequence goes on along the minus strand of NZ_JBQEQC010000015.1, from coordinate 119,830 downwards.
GTTCGGCCGGATGCTCTACAACATGGTCATCATCCTCGACCTGCAACGCATCAGTCTCGGCGGAAGCGTGTTCTGGCATCACCAGGACTTCGTCTTGCCCCGCCTGCAGGCCCAGATCGACGGCAGGCTGCTCCCGCTCACGCGCGGCGTGATGCTCGTGCCCGCCGGCCTGGGCGACAAGGTCGGCGACTACGCCGCGCTCGCGCTGCTCGACTGAACGAACGAACGGACGGTCGAGCCCACGCAACCCGGCGAACCATGACCCCGCTGCCTCGCCGCCGCTCCTTCGCCTACCTGCTGTGGCTGGTGGGGGGCTTCATCGGCGCGCACCGCTTCTATCTGGGCAGCTACCTGGGCGGCGCGGGGCAGATGGGGCTTCTGGGCTACGGCATCGCCGGCCTGCCGGGCGGCCGCTTTTGTCTGGCGGTGGTGCTGCCGTGGATGCTGTTCGACCTCTGGTGGATTCATCGGCGCATGGACCAGCTGCAGGCGCAGGGTCAGGACGAGGACGAAGAAACCCCCTCCGCCGCGGCGCGCCCCGCATCCCTGCGCCACGCGCCGAGGGACGCCGCCAAGGACTACGACCTTGCGGCCTTGGCCGAAGCCAACAAGCTGCAGGAGCGCTTCGTGGCCGCCGCCGAGGCCGGCGACTGGGCGCAGGCCGTCGCCATCGGCGAGCAGATCGTCGCCGCCACGCGCCGCGTGTTCAAGGGGCCGCACCAGAACCTCGCGATGACGCTGTGCATGCTCGGGCAGGCCTGCTACCAGAGCGACGCCTTCGACAAGGCGCGCTCGAGCCTCGAGGAGAGCCTGTCCATCGGCCGCATGCTCGGCATGCCCGCGGAGGACATGGACGTGGCCCGCAGGGCGCTCGACCTGACGCTGGTCGCCATCGCGCAGCGCAAGGCGCGCGGCGCCGCTTCCGACGATCAGGGCGTGCTGCTGAAGCTGCTCGACGACCATGAGGCCCGCTACCGCGCCGCGCTCGCCCAGGGCGACCTGAAGAGCGCCGAGCAGTCCTGCGCGGAGGCCATCGCCGCCGCCCGCCGGTTGCACGGCGGGGCGCACCGCAGCGTGGTGCTCCACCTGTCCAGCCATGCCGAGCTGTGCCGCCGGCTGCGCTGGAACGAGAAGGCGCAGGCCTCTGCCGACGAGGCGCTCGCCGTGGCTGCGCAGCTGGGCCTGGACGACAGCTGGCGGCGCGGGCCGACCAACACGCTGGCGCTGCTGCATGCCGCGGCCGGACGCGCCGACGAGGCAGAGGCGCTCTACAAGAAGACCATCGCCATGGCGGTGGCCGAGGCCGGAGGCGGCTCCAGCGACGGCGTGGTGCGTGCGTTCAACAACCTGGCCTTCCTCTATGCGGAGTCGGGCCAGGACGCGAAGGCCGAGCTCTGCTATGCGCGCGCCCTGGTGCACCTCGACAAGCTCCCGCCGGGCGAGGGCGACGCGGAGCTGCATTCCGACATGCTCAACAACTTCGCGAGCCTGTTCATGGCGCGCCGCGACTTTCCCCGGGCACGCGAACTGTTCGAGCGCTCGCTGGGCATCCAGCAGCGCAACTGCCGCGGCATCTCGTCGTCGGCCGCCAACGCGCACAACGACCTGGGCCTGATCGCGCAGGAGGAAGGCGACCTGCGCCAGGCACTGGTGCATTTCAAGCGCACGCTGCTGCTCAACCAGATCTGCGCACCCGACCACTTCCGGAACATCGACAACGCGCAGCGCAACATCGACAGCGTGAGCATCGCGCTCGCGGCGGTGGCGCGCGCTGCCCGCATGGAGCCCAGCACTTGAGCATCGGCGCCGCCTTCCACGCCCTCGACCGCTACCGGCTGCGTGCGCTGGTGATCGATCCGTCCACCGTCTCCGGCTTCCTGAACACAGCCTCGGCCAAGGGCGGTCCCCACGACAGCCAGACCGTGGAGCAGGCCTGGGACGTGGTGCGCACGCTGATGCCCGAGGCGGTCGACGGCGAGGAGCTCGACGGCACCGACGGCCTGGCCTGCATCTACCTCACGGCCGCCCATGTGGAGCGCGCCGCGGCCCGGCTCGCGCAGTGCGACGTGGCGGCGCTGGTGGGCCGCTTCACGGCCGAGCCGGCGAAGTTCGGCGAGCTGTACTGGGCCAAGGTCTGGCAGGAGGGCGCGCAGGACCTCGCGGGCTTCATGGAGGGCGTCAAGCGCTTCTTCGCTGGCGCGGCCGCAAGGCGCGACGCCGTCCTGTTCTACATCGTCTGAATCGCGCGGCCGCGTCTGAATGTCGACGCGCCCTAGCGCGAGGGCTGCACCGCCGACACGATCTCGCCGAGCCGCCGCAGCCCCGCGTCCACCGCTTTCGAATACGGCCAGCCGCAGTTGATGCGCAGGTAGTTGTCGAAGCGCCCGGAGTTCGAGAACTGCGCGCCCGGCGACACCAGCATCTGCTCGCGCAGCGCGGCTTCGAACACGCTCACCGACGATCGCTGCTGCGGCAGCTCCACCCACAGCTGCAGCCCGCCGCGCGGCAGGTTCAGCCGCGTGCCCGCCGGGAAGTAGCGGGCGATGGCGTCGGCCGTCTGGTCGCGCTGCGTGTGCAGCCGTTCGCGCAGCCGGCGCAGGTGGCGGTCGTAGGCGCCGCTGGCGATGAACTCGCCCGCGGCGATCTGCGCCAGCGCCTCGTTGTTGCGGGTCTGCGCGTACTTGAGCATCTCCACCTGTGCGTGCCAGCGTCCGGCGGTGATCCAGCCCAGCCGCAGCCCCGGCGCCAGCACCTTGTGCAGCGAGGCGCAATAGATCACGTTGCCCGTACGGTCCCACGACTTGACCGCGCGCAGCGGCGCGTCGGTTTCCACGAGGTCGCTGTAGGTGTCGTCCTCGACCAGCGCGATGCCGTGGCTCTCGCACAGGTGCACGAGCCGCTGCTTGTGGCTGTCGGGCATCACGCTGCCGATGGGGTTCTGCAGGTGCGGCACCACCACCACCGCCTTGATGTCGTCGTAGGTGTGGATCGCCAGGTCCAGCGCCTCCAGCGACATGCCGGTCTGCGGGCTGGTGGGGATCTCCAGCGCGCGCAGGCCCAGGCTTTCGAGCACTTGCAGCAGGCCGTAGAAGGTGGGTGACTCCACCGCGACCGTGTCGCCGGGCTTGGCGATGGCGCGCAGCGCGAGGTTCAGCGCCTCGATGCAGCCGTTGGTGACCAGCACCTCGTCGGGCGCCACCGTCATGCCCACGCGCAGGCTGCGCTGCGCCACGGCCTCGCGGAACTGCTCGTGGCCTTTCTGCGACGAGGCGGTGGTCAGCAGCTCGGGCCGCTGGCGCAGCGCGCGCGTCATCGAGTTGCGCAACGCCTCGGCGGGATACAGCTCGGGCGCCGCGCGGGCGATGGCGAAGTTGAGCTTCACGCCCGTATGCCGCCCGCGCGCCATGAAGTTGGCCATGCGCGTGCGCATGCTCACGAACTGCGCCGGATCGGGCGGCACGTCGGCCACCGGCTCCTCCATCGGCGCGATGGCCAGGCGCTGCGGTCGGCGCACGAAGTAGCCCGAGCGGTCGCGCGCCTCGACCCAGCCGTCGCTTTCCATGGCGCGGCAGACCTGCAGCGCGGTCGAGAGGCTGATGCCGTGCAGCCGCATCAGGCTGCGCAGCGAGGGCAGCTTGTCACCCTGCTTGAGCGAGCCGGTGTGGATCGCATCCACGTAGTGCGCGGAAAGCTGGCGGTAGAGCGGTAGCGAGTCCATGGATCGATGTTCCCCGCATCGGGCATCCGAAAACAGATGCAGTTGCCGGGGAAAACGACCATAACAGATGCGTTTCCGGCCCCGCTGTTCCGGTCGCAATAGCCATGGCGTGTGCCTGTTTTCCGGGCAGCGGGATTCCTACGATGAAGCCTCGTCCAACCGAGCTTCGCCGCCATGATCACCACACTTTCCCAGGCTCCCGATTCCATCGTTCTAGAACCCGGCCAGTCCCTGCGCACCTCGGTCGAGGCCGGCGCCTGGCTCCAGCTGGCGGAGGGGCGCGCCCGCGTGGTGTCGCCGCCGGGCTGGTTCGGCGAGACGGTCTTCATGACCGAGTCGCTGCTCGAGGAGGGCGACATGCACCGCCTGCCGCACGGAGGGTGGATCGAGGTTTCGGCTCTGACGCCGGTGCACCTGCGGGTGCACGCGCCCAAGGCCCCAGCGATGGCCGCGAAGACCGCCGCTCCCGCGCTGGCGCGGCCGGTGATGCGATTCGTGCGGCTCCTGACCGGCTGGTGAGCCGCCGGCCACGCGGGGTCAGCGCTCGCTGGGCGCCTCCCGCAGCGCCTCGAGGAAGCTGCGCCGCCACCAGTGGATGTCGTGTTCGCGGATGCGCGACAGCAGCTTCTGGTGCCGCTCGCGCCGCTCCTCGAGCGGCATCTGCAGCGCCTGCTGCACGGTCTCGGCGGTGCCGTGGGTGTCGTAGGGGTTCACCAGCAGCGCTTCCTTCAGCTGCTCGGCGGCGCCGGCGAAGCGCGACAGCACCAGCACGCCGGGGTCGGCCGGGTCCTGCGCCGCGATGTATTCCTTGGCGACGAGGTTCATGCCGTCGCGCAGCGGCGTCACCAGGCCCACGGCCGCCGCGCGGCACAGGCCCGGCACGCGCTTGCGCGCCACCATGCGGTGGATGTAGCGCACGGGCATCCAGTCGAGCTCGCCGTAGTCGCCGTTGATGGCGCCGCACAGCGATTCGAGCTCGCGCCGGATGTCGCCGTAGGCGTCGACCGTCTCGCGCGTGGGCGAGGCGATCTGGATCAGCGTGGCGCTGCGGCGGTTCTCGGGGTAGTTCGCCAGCAGCTCGCGGAACGCCCGCACCCGCTGCGGGATGCCCTTGGAGTAGTCGAGCCGGTCGATGCCCAGCAGCAGCCGGCGCTGCGAGTACTCGCGCTTCATGGTCTCGTACATGTCGCGCGATTCCTTCGCGTGCGTGAGTGCCGCGAACTCGTCCACGTCGATGCCGATGGGGAAGGCCGCGCTTCGCACCGTCTGCCCGTAGGCGCGGTACATGTCGTCGCCCAGGTACTCGCCGTTGGCCTCGTTGCGCACGTAGTGCTCGAAGTGCTGCACGTCCTGCTGCGCCTGGAAGCCGATCAGGTCGTACGAGAAAAGCGAGCGCATCAGCCAGGCGTGCTGCGGAATCGCCGCGAGGATGATCTGCGGCGGCAGCGGAATGTGCAGGAAGAAGCCGATGCGCTGCCTGCAGCCCATCGCGCGCAGCTCGGCCGCCAGCGGGATCAGGTGGTAGTCGTGCACCCAGATGATGTCGTCGTCCTTCAGGAGCGGCAGCAGCTTGCGCGCGAACAGCTGGTTCACGCGCCGGTAGCCGCCGACGAAGCCGGCCTCGAAGTGCGCGAGGTCGAGACGGTCGTGGAACACCGGCCAGAGCACGTCGTTGCTGTAGCCGAGGTAGTAGCTGTCGTGGTCCTCGCGGCTGAGGTCGATGGTCGCCAGCGTGACCTTGCCTGCCTGGTGGCGGTGCAGCTCTCCCTCTCCGGTCGGGCCGTCCTCGACGATCTGACCGCTCCAGCCGAACCAGAGGCCGCCGCTTTGCTGCAGGCTTTCGCCCAGCGCCACGGCGAGGCCGCCGGCGGCGGGCTTGCGCGGGTCGGCCACGCGGTTGGAGATGACGACGAGGCGGCTCATGGCGCCTCCTTGCGCCAGCTGCCGGGCAGCGTCTTCCCCTCTGGGGGTGGCGTTGCACGGGTGCAGCGGGTGGAAGACCGGGTGGCGTTCATATGGCGGAGTCCCAGGGAGCGGACAGGCGCACCGCCGCGTTGATGATGCCGACCATCGAGTAGGTCTGCGGGAAGTTGCCCCACATCTCGCCGGTGACCGGGTGGGTGTCTTCGGACAGCAGCCCCAGCGGATTGCGCGCGGCGAGCATGGTCTCGAAGATCTGGCGCGCCTCGGCCTTGCGGCCGATCTTGGCCAGCGCGTCGATGCGCCAGAAGGTGCAGATGTTGAAGGCGGTCTCGGGCTTGCCGAAGTCGTCGGCGGCCTCGTAGCGGCGCATGTAGGGGCCGTCGCACAGCGTCTTCTCCATGGCGTCGACGGTCGAGATGAAGCGCGGGTCGCGCGCGTCGATCAGGCCCACCTCCACCATCAGCAGGATGCTCGCGTCGAGCTCGTGCCCGCCGAAGCTCTCGGCGAAGGCCTGGCGCTCCTCGCACCAAGACTTGGCGAGGATCTCCTCCTTCATGCGCGCGGCATGGCCGTGCCAGTAGGCGGCGCGTTCCGCCAGCCCCAGGGTGCGGGCGATCTTGGCGAGCCGGTCGCAGGCGGCCCAGCTCATCAGCGCCGAGCTGGTGTGCACGCGCGCGCGGGTGCGAAGCTCCCACATGCCGGCGTCGGGCGTGCCGTAGACGGCCACCGCGCGCTCGCCCACCGCCTCGAGGTGCGGAAACTCCGCCAGCCCCGCGCGGCTGAGCAGCCGGTGGTCGTGGAAGGCCTGCGCCGCGCCGAGCACGATGTTGCCGTACACGTCGTGCTGGAAGTGCTCCTGCGCCTGGTTGCCGACGCGCACCGGGCCCATGCCGCGGTAGCCGGGAAGGCCATCGACGAAGGACTCCGGCAGCTCGCGCTCCAGCCCGATGCCGTACAGCGGCTGGATGTGCTCGCCGTGCGAGCCGATCACCACGTTGCCGAGCCAGCGCAGGTAGTCCTCCATGGTGCCCACTTCGCTCAGCGAATTGAGCGCGCGCACCACGAAGAAGGCGTCGCGCAGCCAGCAGTAGCGGTAGTCCCAGTTGCGCTGGCTGCCCGGCGCCTCGGGAATGCTGGTGGTCATGGCCGCGACGATGGCGCCCGTGTCCTCGTACAGCGAGAGCTTCAGCGTGATGGCCGCGCGGATCACCGCGTCCTGGTACTCGAACGGAATGGCCAGGCGCTTGCTCCAGACGCGCCAGTACGCGATGGTCTCCTGCTCGAAGCGGCGCGCGGTGTCGGCGATGCCGTCCATCAGCGTCTCGTCGACGCCGAACATGAAGTTGTATTCGCGCGAGAGCACGAAGGGCTGGCGCGAGAGGATGTGCGAGATCGAGGCGTCGGTGTTCAGCCGCAGCGTCACGTCGGGCCCGACATAGCGGATGTGGTTGCTGCCGCGCGTGACCTCCAGCGGCGCCGAGGCGCCCCACTGGAAGCGCGGATCGAGCGACACGCGGACGCGCGGCGCCCCCGCGATGGGCCGCACGCGGCGCACCAGCATCAGCGGGCGGAAGTAGCGCGAGCGGCTGTAGAAGCGCGGCGCGAAGTCGGTGATCTCGATGCCCTGGCCCGCGCTGTCGAAGAGCTGCGTGCGCAGCACGGCGGTGTTCGGCTCGTACCACTGCTTCGATTCGGCGAAGTCCTCGATGTCGATGCTCCAGGCGCCCGCCTCCTCGCCGGGATGCAGCAGGGCGTTGAACACCGGGTCGCCGTCGAAGCGCGGCAGGCAGCACCACACGGCGCGGCCGCGCGAGTCGATGAGTGCGCTGTAGGCGCAGTTGCCGATCACGCCCACGTTGAGCGAGGGCTCGGCCGGCGGCGCGAAGCCGCGGGCGCCAGGCCTTGCGGCTGCCTGCGGATCGACCGGTGCGCGGTCGTCGGGACCGGTCGCGCCGGCCAGGGCCTGCCCGGCGCGGTCCTCGGGCGCCACCGGCGTCTGTTGTTCTGTCATCGGGGGCTCCTCGGTGATTCTTCGGATCGGCTTGCAGAGTCCTGCGGCCGTGCGGCCAGCAGGTCGCGTGCCTGCACCAGCCATTCGTAGACGGCCAGCGGCGATTCGAGGCGGTGCAGCGCCAGGCTGGGGCCCGAGCCCACCTTGATCGCGATGCCGCCGCGCGGCTGCACCACGGCGAATCCGCTTTCGTCGGTGGTGTCGTCGCCGAGGAAGACCGGCACGCGGCCGGCGAAGGGCGCCTCGGTCATGAAGGCATCGATGGCGATGCCCTTGTTGACGCCTGCGGGCTTCACCTCGAAGACGAACTTGCCGTGCATCAGCTCCAGCATCGGATCGAGCGCGATGGCGCGCGACATCGCGTCGCGGCACACCGCCTCCAGCTGCGGAGCGAGCCGGTAGTGCAGCGCGATGGCCGCGTGCTTGCGCTCGACAAGCAGGCCTTCGTGCACGCGCGCCAGCTCGTTGGCGATGTCGAGCACGGGGGCGAGATCGGGCGGCCGCTGCTCCTGCATGCTGCCGGCGGCATCGCGCCGCTGCACGCCGTGCTCGCCGGCCGCAGGCAGCCGCAGGGGCGCGAGAAAACGGTCGATGGCATCGATCTGGCGGCCCGACACCACGGCGAGCGCACCGCCGAGCTGGTCGCGCAGGTCGCTCAGCAGGGGCACGAGGGCGGGTGGAATCTCGATGGCTTCGGGCGTGGGCGCGAGCCCGACCAGGGTACCGTCGAAGTCGAGGAAGAGGGCTGCGTCCCGCGCCAAGGGAGGAGGCAACGGCGGGTTGCTGGAGGACTTTGGCATCGGTAAAAACCTTAACACGCGCCGTTCGCGGCGCATGTCGGCCAAAGCCCCATGTCGCCCCGGCCGCGCCGGGAGCGCTTCGAATCAGTGCGCTGCCAGCGAGGGCGCCGGCGCCAGTTCGGCGAGCGCGCGCAGCAGCGTCGCCGGGTTCACCGGCTTGAACAGCACCGGAATGCCCGAGGCGCGCACGCGCTGCAGCCGCTGGGGCGAGGTCTCCCCCGTCACCAGCAGCAACGGTGCTTGAAGGCCGAAGCGCTGCTGCAGGCGCTGCCCCACGTCGAGCCCGTTCTCGCCGCCGCCGAGGCGGTAGTCGCACATCAGCAGCGAGAAGGGGCGCTCCTGCGCGTCGGGGCTTGCTAGGAGCTCCGCGGCTTCGGCCTCGCTGGCGACGGCCTCCAGCGAGAGATGGTGTGACCTGAACAGGCCGACCATGGCTTCGCGGATATCCGCTTCGTCGTCGATGAGCAGGATGCGTCCGTGCACTGCCCCCGGCGTGCAATCGGGGCGCGGCCCTGCGGCGCGGCGGGCTGCAAGAGGCCCGCCCTCGGCATCGGACACTGCGGCTTCTTCCGCGGCCGGCAGTTCGAGGCGGAAGAGGCTGCCGCGGCCGGGGCGCGACTTCAGCTGCACCGGATGCCCGAGCAGCTGCGAGAGCCGCCGCACGATCGACAGGCCGATGCCCAGCCCCTGCGTGCGGTCGCGGCCCGGGTTGTGCACCTGGTAGTACTCCTCGAACACGCGCTCCTGCTGCTCGGGCGCGATGCCGATGCCGGTGTCGAACACCTCGATCCATACCGTGTCGCCGCGCGCGCGGGCCCGCACCGACACGCCGCCGCGCGTCGTGTACTTCAGCGCGTTGTCGACGAGGTTGGAGAGCATGCGGTGCAGCAGCTGCGCATCGCTGCGCACGCGGAGGCCGCTGGCGCGCAACCGCAGCTGCAGCTGCCGCTCCTCGGCCCTGGCCGCGAACAGGTGGTTGAGCGAGCGGAACAGCGCGTCGAGCGACACCGGCGCGATGTCCGGCGTGACCACGCCCGCATCGAGGCGCGACACGTCGAGCATGGTGTCGAGCGAATTGCCCAGTGCGTTCACCGCGCGCATCAGTTGCTGCGCGTTGCGGCCGCCGTGGTGCTCGCGCAGCTCGTTCTCCAGTGCCGCGCCGAAGAGCGCGATGGCATGCAGCGGCTGGCGCAGGTCGTGGCTGGCGGTGGCGAGGAATCGCGACTTCTCGGCGCTCGCGCGCTCCGCCGCGGCGATCTGCCTGCCCAGCTGGCCGGCCAGCGCCTCGTTCTCGAAGCGCAGCACCAGCGAGTCGGTCAGCAGCTCGTGCTGCTGGCCGCCCACGCGCAGCGTGAAGAGCAGGTAGCCCAGGCTGAAGAGCGCCAGGAAGAAGTGCGTCGCGTCGCCCTGCCACGCCAGCGCGGCGATCAGGCTCAGCATCATCGGCAGGGTGTAGCCGTACAGCGCCGGCTTCAGCGGCCACAGCAGCTGCATGGCCCGCGCGCAGCTGCCGATGATGGCCACCGTGACGACCGAGGTCACGGGCAGGTCGCCCGGTGTGATGAAGAGCAGCGGCGCACTGGCCATGACTGCGCCCACCACCATGACGGTGCAGGAATGCCTGCGTGCCCAGCGCCTGGTGTCGGCCAGCGGCACGCCGGCGTGCCAGCGCGGCATCGAGAGGAGGAACAGGCCCAGCAAGAGGTGCGCCGCCATCCACACGAGGATCCAGGCGCGGGGCTGGTGCAGGTACATGGCCGCGCCCAGCGCAGCGCCCAGGCCGAAGTGCACGAACACCGACGCGTCGTAGGCCGCGTACACCGAGGCCACGTGCTCGCGCAGCACGCGCAGGCCCAGCTCGTCCGCCCCTGGCGGGTGCGGGAAGTCGGCGGACTCGCGTGACGGCTTCGGCGCGGTGGCATTCACCCGGCCGATGCTATCGACGGGGTTCGCGCACGGAAGTGTCGTAAGTCATGCCCCGAAAGGGCTGGCCCCGGTCGGCCTCAAGCCTGACCCAGCGACGAAGCGACCGCCTCGACGCGCGCCCGGTGGATGGCCTCGCCGATCTTCGGTCCCGTGGCGCCCGACTGCTGGGCGGCCCGGGCCACCACGTCGGTGGCCACGGCCGACGCCGTCGCCAGCACCGCGAGCAGCCGCTGGCGCTGCGGCCAGGGCGCATCGGCCTCGATGCCGGTGCCCGGACGACTGCGCGCCGCGCACTCGCAGGCCAGCAGCGCCTCTGCGAAGCGTGCAGGCTTGCGGAAGGCGTCGCAGCGCTCCAGCAGGCGCACCAGCCCGGCGGCATCGAGCGCGCCGCTCTCGTCGATGTGCGAGTGCTCGCGCGCCACCATCTCCGCCAGCTCGCGGATCTCCACCGGCACGCGCCAGCGTTCGCACAGAGCCTGGAGCGAGGCCACGCTGCCCTTGCCGCTACCGAAGCCGCCGGTCAGGCAGGCGAAGCGCACGGCCAGCGACGCCTTCAGCCGGGCGGCGGTGTCCACCACCTGCATCGGCAGCGGGTCGTTCGCGTCGATTTCGGGCAGCAGCACTGCCAGCGCGCCGCATTTGCGCAGCACGTCAAACATGCGCGAGGGGCGTGTTTCCATCAGGCCGCGCGAGAGCTCCTGCCACACGCGCTCGGCCACCAGCGCATCGACCTCGCCGGCCGCGACCATCCCGCGCATCAGCGCCATGGTTTCCTGGGCCACGTCGAAGTCGTCGAAGCGGGCGGCGAAGCGCGCCACGCGCAGGATGCGCACCGGGTCTTCGCGAAAGGCATCGGTCACGTGGCGCAGCACCTTGTCGCGCAGGTCGCGCTGGCCGTGGAAGGGGTCGGCCAGCGTCTCGGGCGCGGGATCGAAGCGGCCGTCGGCGCTCACCAGTTCGGCGGGCAGCGCGATCGCGTTGACGGTCAGGTCGCGGCGGGCTAGGTCCTGTTCGAGCGTGACGTCGGGCGCGGCATGCACGGTGAAGCCGCGATAGCCCGGCGCGCTCTTGCGCTCGGTGCGCGCGAGCGCGTATTCCTCGCGCGTCTCGGGATGCAGGAACACCGGAAAGTCGCGCCCCACGGGCAGGTAGCCGCGCGCCACCATTTCCTCGGGCGTGGCACCGACCACCAGCCAGTCGTGGTCGGACACGGGGCGCCCCAGCAGGCGGTCGCGCAGGGCACCGCCGACGAGAAATATCTTCATGGCGGCAGTTTAGGGATAGTCCCCCCTGTCAGAAATAGAACGGTCGTTCGATAATCCGCGGCGCAGACCGGGCAATCGTTCGTCATCCGGGCGATCTTCAGCGGCGAGCACAGCCGGCGTCCGCATCCGCAGAGGGATATTCAATCAAAAGGACACATTTCATGAAGAAAACAATGATTGCACTGGCAGCGCTCGGCGCCCTGGCGTCCGGCAGTGCCATGGCGCAGAAGGCCGGCGACTGGGTCGTCGGCACGGGGTGGTTCCATCTGTCACCGCAGGATTCGAGCAAGCCGCTCACCGTGACCTCGCCGATCCCGAGCGTGCTGCCCGGTTCCGGCGCCAGCGTGAGCGATTCCGACACCCTGGGCCTCAACGCCACCTATTTCATCGACAGCAACTGGGCGGTGGAAGGCGTGTTCGGAGTGCCGCCGAAGTTCAAGCTCGACGGCACAGGCACCCTCGGGCGCGTGGGCCAGCTCGGCGAGGCCCGCCAGTGGAGCCCGACGATCCTGGGCAAGTACTACTTCAACGACGGCGAATCCGCCTTCCGTCCCTTCGTCGGCCTCGGCGCCACCTATGTCTGGTACAGCGACGTCAAGCTGACCCCGAACCTGCAGAGCGCGCTGGCCACGCAGTTCCACCAGTCGCCCTTCGCGGTCAACACCACAGCCAAGCTGGACAGCAAGTTCGCCCCGGTGCTCAACATCGGCGCGGCCTACCAGTTCGACAAGCACTGGGGCATCTCGTTCTCGGTCTCCTACATCCCGCTGAAGACCAAGGCCAAGCTGACCACGAACTCGGTCTTCGGCCTGCCGGTGGCGACCAGCGAGGCGAGCCTGAAGCTCAACCCGATCGTCACCTACGTGGCGGCGACCTATCGGTTCTGAACCGGGCTCGGGCTCGCCCTTGCAGCGTTTGAAGCCCTATCGCCCCGTGCGGTAGGGCTCTTCGAACTGCAGGAAATCCTTTTCGGCCAGCCCCGCGTCGATCCAGGCCTTCACCCCCGGCAGCGCCTGCACGCGCTCGATGTAGGCGGTGATCTGCGCCGGCACCGGCAGGCCGTAGGTCTTGATGCGCGTGCCCACGGGCGCGAAGTAGGCGTCGGCGATGCCGAACTCGCGGCCGAAGAGCATCGGGCCGCCATGGGTCTCGAGCAGGCCGCTCCACATCTGCACGATGCGCGCGAGGTCGCTGGCGACTTCGGGCACCTCCTTCAGCAGCCGTGCGCCCACTTCGGGCAGCGACGCCTCGAGGTTCATGCCGCAGTGGTTGCGCAAGCCGCCGAAGCCGGCGTGCATCTCGGCGCAGACGCTGCGCGCGCGGGCGCGGTCGGCCCTGGCCTGGGGCCAGAGATGCTTGTCGGGGAAGCTCTCGGCCAGGTATTCGGCGATGGCGAGCGTGTCCCAGATGACGAGGCCGTCGTCTTCCACCAGCACCGGCACCTTGGCCGCGGGGTTCAGCGCGCCGATGATGTTCTTGAACTGCGAGTCGGCCTCGAAGGAATCGAAGCGCACCGCGACTTCCTCGAACTCGATGCCGGCCTGCTTCATCAGGATCCAGGGCCGCATCGACCATGACGAGTAGTTCTTGTTGCCGACATAGAGCTTGCGCATGAGAGGGTTCTCCGGTCCGTTGCGGTGATGCTGAATAGGGTCTTCGATGCTAGCCGTGCGCCATGCGGCGATTGATGCCGAACGCGGCGCGAATTGATGCCGCTGCGGAGGCGGCCCGGCGTTCAGTGCCGGGGCTTGTCGCCCGAGTCCTGCCCGCCGGCGCGGGCGGCGTCGCCATCGGCCTTCGGCTGCCCGGGTGCCCGCTCGATCAGGCCCACGAGGCGCGGCACCAGCGCGAGAACGGCGAGCGCGAGCAGCGCGCTCGTCACCGCCGTCACCTCGCGGCCGAGCCCGCAGGCCATGCCGATGGCGGCGGTCATCCACAGGCCCGCGGCGGTCGTCAGGCCCTGCACGTGGCTCTCGTCCTTGCCCTGCTTGAGGATGGTGCCGGCGCACAGGAAGCCCACGCCCGCCACCAGCCCCTGTATGACACGGCTCATGTCCGCCGGCACGATGCCGGTCTGCTGGGGAATCAGCACGAACATCGCCGAGCCGATGGCCACCAGCATGTGGGTGCGCACGCCGGCCGCCTTGCCCTGCTGCTCGCGCTCGAAGCCGAGCACGAAGCCCAGCACGCCCGCCAGCGTGAGCCGCAAAACGATGCGCGTGAGCTGCGCGACGTCGCCCACGTCCGAGAACTCGGACGCCAGCGTGTCGAGGACCTCGTCGCGCCAGCTCATCTCAGGCGGCGGCCTTCAGGGAAGATCCTTGTTCGGCTCGGGCTCGGAGGCGTCGCGCGGGCCGACGCGGCCCAGGCGCTCCTTCAGCGACTGCGGCCGGCCGCTGATGATGGCGGCGTAGTTGGTGGTGTTGGCCAGCACCTTCTTCACGTAGTCGCGCGTCTCGTTGAAGGGCACGTTCTCGGCCCAGATGGCCGCGTCGAGCACCGGGCCGTTGCGCCAGCTGCGCGGGCGGCCCGGGCCGGCGTTGTAGGCGGCGGCGGCCAGTGCCATAGAGCCGTCGAAGTCGTCGAGCGCGAGCTTCAGGTAGTTGGTGCCGATGGTGATGTTGGTCTCACGGTCATTGATCTGGCTGGGCGAGAAGTCGGTCAGGCCGATCTTGCGGGCCGTCCAGCGCGCGGTGGCGGGCATGACCTGCATCAGGCCCGAGGCGCCGACGCCGGAGCGCGCGTCCATGATGAAGCGGCTTTCCTGGCGGATCAGGCCATAGACGTAGGCCGGGTCGAGGCCGATGTCCTGGCTCTTGCGCAGCACCGTGTCGTGGAAGGGCATCGGGAAACGCTGCTCCACGTCGACCACGCCCTTGGTGCGCTCGCTGGTGTTGATGCAGCGGTCCCACACCTCGCGCTGGCAGGCGAAGTCGGCCGCGGCGAGCAGCGCGCGGTCGTCCATGCCGCCCTTGTCGTGCAGGTTGGTGGCGTAGTTCCACTCGCGCGTGCCCTCGGGGCGCAGCCCGATGGCGATGGCGTAGAGGCCGCGCGCCAGCGAGGGGTTGCTGCGCGCGGCGGCTTTCTCCTCGGGCGTGAGCGGAGCGGGGCGCGTGGGCACCACGGTGCGCTGGCCCATTTCTTCCAGCGCCAGCATCTCGTAGAAGCCGCGCGAGCCGGCGATGCTCTGGTAGAGCTCGCGGGCCTGGGCGCGGCGCTCGTCGCCGCCTGCGCTGGCCAGTGCGCGGGCCTTCCAGTAGACCCAGGTCGGGTCGAGCTGGGCGGTTTCGCTCATCGCGTTGATGGCGGGCACCACTTCCTTCCACTGGCCGGCGCGCAGGGCGGCGCGCACGCGCCAGGCGAGCATGTCGTCGGACAGGTCGCTGTTCTTGGTGACGTTGGCGAAATAGCTGCCGGCCTGCGGCCACAGCTTGATGGCGGCGGCGCGGCCGATGGTGCCCCAGAGCCAGTTGCGCTCCTCGGCCGAGAGCATCGGGCCCCACTTGCTGTCGAGCTGGGATGCTGCCTGCTCGGGGTCGGCGATGGCGACCTTGATGAGCGCGAGCACCACCAGCTCCTTGCGCGACTTGGCGGCCACGAAGGCACGGCCGGTCAGGAACTTGGCCGAGCTCGCGTTGAGTTCCTCGAAAAGCGGCAGCGCGTCGGGCGCGGCGATGGTGACGGCAGCGCGCGCGGCCTGCGGCCGGTTGGCCTCCATGGCCAGGCGCGCCTTCTTCCAGACGTCGTTGGTCGACAGCAGGCGGGCGGCGACCATGCGGTCGGCGGCGGTGAGGCAGCCGTCGTCGAGGTCCTTCTGGCCGAACCAGTTGCGGCGCACCTCGTCGGCCTGTGCCTGCGTGGCGGTGCCGGTTCGCAGCGTGTCGACCAAGATCGCGTAGCAGCGCACCTGCGGGTCGTCGCCCATGCGGAAGCCGTCGAGCGAGGCGGAGAAGTTGTCCCAGTCGCGGCGCTGGCCGGTCAGCAGCAGCCAGTCGTTGCGCAGGCGGTCTTCCTGGTAGGTGCCGGGGTAGCGGGCGTAGAAGTCCTGCACTTCGTTGGGTGCGGCTTCCTGCAGCCTTGCCTTGAGTTCCCAGTAGGCCGCCCAGGGTTCGAGCGCATGGCCGCGGGCCTGGGGCAGCAGGGCCGTCAGCCGGGCCTTGTCGCCGCGCTGGAAGGCCTGCTTCATCTGGATCAGGACGTCGTCGTTGGTGTTGCTCTGGGCCGCGGCGGGCTGCTGCGAGAGCATTGCGGCGAAGGCGATGACCGCGGAAAAGACCAGCGCGGGGACCGCATTGCGCGGATGGCTGCGCTTGGATGCCAAAATGCTTGGGAACTGCATCGGGGGATTATGGACAAGTCAAAGGGTGCCGACACCTCGGCAACGGCGAGTTTTCTTAAGGAACAGTTGAGGAAGGCCCTCATCGAGCAACGTCTGGCGATGCCCGACCGGCTGACACGCGCCGACCTTTTGCAGCGCGTGATGCGGATCTGGCTCGTGGGCCGGCCCGACACAGTGATCGGCGCCTACTGGCCGATCAAGGGCGAGTTCGATCCGCTGCCCGCACTGCACCGCTGGAAGGAAGACGGCGAGCTCATGGAGGAGCCGCAGCGCCGCCGCATCGGACTGCCGGTGATCGACAAAGTTCACAAGACCCTGACCTTCCACGCCTGGTACCCGGGCTGCCAGATGGAGGAAGACGCCTACGGCATCCCCAAGCCCAAGGACACCGAGCTGATCGTGCCCACGCTGCTGTTCGTGCCCTGCGTGGGCTACAGCGCGGGCGGCTACCGGCTGGGCTACGGCGGGGGCTTCTACGACCGTACGCTGGCCGCGCTGGAGCCGCGGCCCTTCACGGTGGGGCTGGGCTTCACCAACGGCTTCATCGAGGACTTCGAGCCCGAGGCGCACGACCTGCCGCTGGACGCCATCCTCAACGACAACGGCGTGGTCTGGCCCGTGGCTTGACTCTCCCCCAGGCTGCGCGCACTTCGTGTCGCGCACTGGGCTCTCCCCCAGTCTTCGCGCACTTCGTGTCGCTTCGCCAACCCCCTTCCGGGGGCAACACCTGCGGCCCGGCGGAGCCGGTTCCGCGGTGTTCCTGGAAGAAGCTGCCAGGCTGTTCTTCCTTTTGAGGCTCAGTCGATGTTGTCGACGGTGTCCGGGTCGGGCACCTCGCCGATGGTCTCGCGCGTGGTCACGGCCTGCAGCTGGAGCCAGTCGCAGAAGGCCTTGATCTCCGGGCGCTGCATGCTGCGCGGGCCGGCGATCAGCCAGTAGGACATCGGCGAATCCATGCGGTGCTGCGGCAGCACCTCGACCAGGTCGCCGTTGGCCAGGCTCTCGGCGATCAGCGAGCTGCGCGCCAGGGTCACGCCTTGGCCGGTGAGGGCGGCCTGCACCATCTGGTAGGCGTAGTTGAAATAGAGCCAGCGCTTGGGCTGGGCGCGCTCCAGCCCGTTCACCTCGAACCAGCGGCGCCAGGTCAGCCACTCGAGGTGGGTGCGGTGGGCGTCGCCGGCCTCGATCAGGGTGAACCGGGTCATGTCTTCCGGCGTCCTGATGGGCGGGCTGCTCTTGAGCAGCCAGGGGCTGGCCACCGGCGTGAGCGTCTCGCCGAACAGGCGCACCGCGCTCGGCGGCATGGCGTCGCGCGGGCCGTAGCGCAGGGCGATGTCCACGTCGGCCACGTCGAGGTCGACCGCCACGTCGCTGGCGTCGATGCGGATGTCGATCTCGGGGTTGTCGCGCTGGAAGGCCTCCAGCCGCGGGATCAGCCACATCGAGGCGAACGACGCGAAAGTGGTCAGCGACACGCTCTGCCGTCCTGCGCTCTGGCGGATCTGGCGCACGGCCGTGTCGATGCGCGGCAGCGACTGCTGTACCGCCAGCAGCAGCAGGGCGCCGGCGCTGGTGAGCTCCACGGCGCGGGTATGGCGCAGGAACAGGGCCACGCCCACTTCCTCTTCCAGCGACTGGATCTGGCGGCTCACCGCCGACTGGGTCAGCGCCATCTCCTCGGCGGCGGCGCGGAAGTTCAGGTGGCGGGCCACCGCCTCGAAGGCTCGCAGGTGCCCGGCGGAGATCGGGCGGGAGCGCAGATGGGTCTGGGAATGTTGCATGGGTGTGAATCGAGGGCGGGTCGCGGCCAGTCAATTGATGCGAAACCAGCATCAGTAGGCTAACTCGTTTTCATTGGACCGCCAACGCGGGAGAAACGATCATTCATTCCCGAACTGCGCCATTGCCTCTTTCTGTCAAGCGCGTCGGCAAAGCCCCAAGGAGTTACACCATGTCCACCGCCGTCTGCACCACCGAATCGCTCTCGCCCCTCTCCGTCCCGGCCCGCGCCGCCACCGTCCCCCCGGCAGTCCGCCGCGGTGCATGGCAGATCGCTCCCGGCGAGGCGATGAGCCTGAAGGCGCGGGCGGCCAGCATCCTGCGCGTGAAGCAGGGCCGCGTGTGGATCACGCCCGATGCGACGCTCGCCAATCCCAGCGAAGACCTGGTGCTCGCACCCGGCGAATCGCTGATGGTGGCTGCGGGCCAGCGCATCGTGATGGAGGCGTGGGATGGCTACGGAGCCACCTACAGCTGGGACAACGCCTGATCGTTCCCAGTCCTCCAGGTGCTGAAAAAGGCGGCTTCGGCCGCCTTTTCCTTTTTCGGGAGCTGTTTGGGGTGCTTTTGGGGCTACCTCGGGCGACGCCCGGGCGGTTTCCCCGCCGCTTCAGCCGTTGATGTCGAAGCTCGGCACCAGCGCCAGGAAGTGGCGCAGCGCCGCTTCCCCCTGGAGCGCGTGCACGCCAGCCATCAGGTGGGGTCCCTCGCATTCGGCCAGCCCCATGCCGAAGCCGCTGTACCTGCGCACCGACAGCGGTGCCTCGTAGACCACCTTGACGTCGACGTGCCGCGGGTCCTCCTTGATCCGTTTCATCAGCTCGTCCACGGCATCGGCCGGGCCTTCGAGGTGCTGGCAGAAGCGCATGCCGTCGAACACCAGCAAGCCGGTGATGTTGTGCCGTGCATTCTGGGCGCGGGCACGCGAGACGATCTGACCCACCGTCTGCGGAGGCAGGCTCTGGGTGAGCATGCTGCAGTAGAGAATCTCGTGGAGGGGCGTTGCGTCTGCGGTCATGCGATCGGAGTTGAAGGGGGCCGTCGAGTGTAGGCGGCACGGGCAAGCCCGCGAAATGTCAAAAGACACAGGCCAGGCGCCTATAGTGAAGCGTGAAATACGAGGACTACCCTGCCGCCGCGGCCCCTCCGGGGGGTGCGAACCCTTGCGATCGATGCGGGTTGCGACGCCTCGAGGCGTTCCTGCCCTGCTCGCCGGAAGAGTTGAAGACCATCCAGTCCTTCCGCGTGGGAGCCCGGCGCGTGGCGGCCGGCGGCTCGATCATCGAGGAGCACCGGCGCAGCCCGCAGCTGTTCACCATCTATGCCGGCTGGGCGTTCCGCTACAAGACGCTGAGCGACGGCCGGCGGCAGATCCTGAGCTTCCTGCTGCCCGGCGACTTCCTGGGCCTTCAGGACGAGTTTGCCGACGGCCACACGCACGGCGTCGCGGCGGTGACCGACGTCACGCTGTGCGCCTTCTCGCGCGACCGCCTCTGGGAACTGTTCCACGCCCAGCCCAAGCTCGGCTACGACATCACCTGGCTGGCCGCGCGTGAAGAGAAGATGGTCGACGACAACCTCGTCTCCACCGGCCGGCGCAACGCCAGCGAGCGGGTGGCGATGCTGCTGATGCATCTCTTCCGCCGGGCCCAGCGCGTGGGCATGGAGCGCGACGGCTGGATCGAGTTTCCGTTCAACCAGCAGCACATCGCCGACGCGCTGGGGCTTTCGCTGGTGCACACCAACAAGACGCTGCGGCGGCTGCAGCGCCTGGGGCTCTACAAGATCGACGCCGGCTGGCTGCGCATCATGGAGCCGCATGCCCTCGAGGCGCTGGGCGACTACTTCGAGCGGCCGATGCGGCCCACGCCGCTGATCTGAGCGGGCACTTCCCGATCGCGGCACCCCGGCGCGCTCAGCGCGCCGCCACCAGTTCGCGCAGGTCGTCCTGGTAGGCCTGCAGCCGCCGCACCGCCTGTGCGCGCTGGCTGGCGCTGGTGCCGTTGTGCATGGCCGCGGTGTTGCGGCAGCCTTCCTGCAGAAGGGCCTGCTGTTGGTCGCGCCAGGGGCCCGGCGGCGGCTCGGCGATGCGCTGGATGTAGTCGTGCAGCGCCGCGCGGGCCTGTGACGGCGAAGGCCTGGCGGCGACGAAGCCGCGCAGCAGCCTGAGCGCTTCCTGCTGCCGCTTGCGGCGCTCGGCGTCCGCCAGCTTCGGGTCGAACACCGACTGCGCGACCTGCTGCTTCAGGAGCTCGCGCTGCTCGGCGCTCAGGCGGCCGTAGAAATCCTCGGTGCGGTCGAGGAACTGGTCGTAGCGCTTCTCCTGCACCTGCTCGGGCGTGCGGTCCAGCCAGTCCTTGCGGTACTGGGCGTTGTTCTTGGCGTACTTGCGCTCCAGCTGCTGCAGCTGCGCCTCGGTCAGGCTCAGCGCCAGTTCGGTGCCGGCGGGCTCGGCACGCTCGGTCACGGCCAGCAGGCGCTCGCGGATGCGGTCTGCCATCGCGCAGACCTGCTCCGGTGTGACTTCGCCCGGGGCCATGGCCTGTGCATCCTTCAGCAGCGAGGCCAGGCGCGGCAGCTCGTTCTGCCGGTGCCACGCCAGCAGCCGGGAGAGCTCGTCGCGCACCTTCGGGGTCTGGGTGCCGTCGAAATCGAGGTACTCGTCGAGCCACCAGTAGCTCACCGTCGGCAGGTTGTTGTAGGCCAGCTGGATCGCGCTGCAGGCGCCCAGGGCGGCCGCCACGAGCAGCACGCCGATAATTCGGGGCACCGCAGAGATTGCCGAGCAAGTCGCGCAACGAATCCTGGAAAAGAAACGCATGAATCAGCCTCCGCAACAGAACAACGACCAAGGACCGATCGACGTCGTCATCATGGCCGCCGGCAAGGGTACCCGCATGAAGAGCCGGCTGCCGAAAGTGCTGCACCGGCTGGGCGGCCGGGCCCTGCTGGCGCACGTGGCGGGCACGGCTGCGCGCATCGGGGCGCGCGACGTGGTGGTGGTCACCGGCCACGGCGCGGACCAGGTCGAGGCCGCCATGGCCGGCGGCGTGGGCAATGCCGCCGTGCGCTTCGCGCGCCAGGAGCCGCAGCTGGGCACCGGCCACGCGGTGCAGCAGGCCGCGCCGCTGCTGTCGGATGACGGCACGGTGGTCGTGCTCTCGGGGGACGTGCCGCTCATCGGCGAGGAAACCCTGCGCGCGCTCGTCGCGGCCAGCGCCGGCGGCAAGCTGGCGCTGCTGACCATCGAGTTCGACGACCCCACGGGCTACGGCCGGGTCATCCGTGCGGCCGACAACGGCGAGGTGCGGGGCGACGTGCAGGCCGTGGTCGAGCACAAGGACGCCACCGAGGCCCAGCGCGCGGTGCGTGAGATATACAGCGGGGTGATGGCCGTGCCGGCACGCCTGCTCAAGGGCTGGCTCGGCCGCCTGGACAACGACAACGCCCAGGGCGAGTACTACCTGACCGACGTGGTCAAGCTCGCTGCCGCCGACGGCGTGCCCGTGGTCGCGCACGTCACCGTCGACGCGCTTCAGGTGGCCGGCATCAACAGCCCTGCCCAGCTGGCGGCGCTGGAGCGCGCATGGCAGCTGCGCCAGGCCAGCGCGCTGATGGAGCAGGGCGTGCGCCTGGCGGACCCGTCGCGCTTCGACCTGCGCGGCACGCTCGAATGCGCGGGCGACGTGGAGATCGACGTCAACTGCGTGTTCGAGGGCGCGGTGTCGCTGGGCGAGGGCGTGCGCATCGGCGCCAACTGCGTGATCGCCAATGCGCGCATCGAGGCCGGCGCTGTGATCCACCCCTTCACCCACATCGAGGGCGAGAAGGCCGGCGTCACCGTCGGCGCGGGCTCGCTGATCGGCCCCTTCGCACGCCTGCGCCCCGGCGCGCAGCTGGGCGCGGAGGTGCACATCGGCAACTTCGTGGAAGTGAAGAACTCCACCCTGGCTGCCGGCGCCAAGGCCAACCACCTGGCCTACCTGGGCGACGCCACCGTGGGCGAGCGCGTGAACTACGGCGCGGGCAGCATCACCGCCAATTACGACGGTGCCAACAAGCACCGCACCGTGATCGGCGACGACGTGCACGTGGGCAGCAACTGCGTACTGGTGGCGCCCGTCACCATCGGCGCGGGCGGCACCATCGGCGGCGGCTCGACCATCAACAAGTCAACCGAGCCGGGCGCGCTGACCGTGGCGCGCAGCAAGGCGGTGAGCTTCCCGAACTGGAAGCGCCCGCAAAAGAAGAAATAGGCTCGCCCCCAGGCTGCGCGCACTTCGTGTCGCTGCGCCAACCCCCTTCCGGGGCCAACGCCTGCGGCCCGGCAAAGCCGGTTCCGCGGTGTTCGCGAAGGGGCATGAGGACTTTCACCCCAGCGGCATCCGGGGCTCGAACTTCGCGCGCTTCAGGCTGAAGAAGGCCTTGACGTTGCGCACGTTCGCATCGGCCGTGAACAGGCGCTGCGTGAGCGCGGCGTAGTCCGGCATGTCGCGCGCCGCCACCACCAGCACGAAGTCGGGGCCGGGTGACACGCGCCAGCACTGCTGCACCGCGTCGTCGGCGATCACGCGCGCCTCGAAGGCATCGAGCGAGGCGGCGTCCTGCCGGTCGAGCGAGATCTCGATCACCGCCTGCAGGCCGTGGCCCAGCACCGCGGCGAGCCGGTCGGGCGACAGGAGCGCGACCTGGCGTTCGATCAGGCCGATGTCGCGCAGCCGCTGCACGCGGCGCAGGCAGGTGGGCGGGGAGATGCCCACGTCGGCGGCCAGGCGCTGGTTGGTCTGGGAGGCGTCGCGCTGCAGGGCGTCGAGCAGGCGCAGGTCGGTTGAATCCAGAGAGATTGATTCCATATTCAATGAAATTATGAAATAAAACTCCAATCGACAGAAATGAAGAAATAAAAGTCCGAAATCGAATGAATTTCGAATGCATATTTCTTTCGTGCCTTCCTACCATCGAGCCTCTTCTCCATTCAAAGGCAGCTCACCATGTGCGGCATCGTCGGGGCAGCGTCCCATCGCAACATCGTTCCGGTCCTCGTGCAGGGCCTCCAGCGGCTCGAGTACCGCGGCTATGACTCCTGCGGCGTCGCGGTGCATGCCGGCGGCCTGACGCGGGCCCGCACCACCTCGCGCGTGGCCGACCTCGTGGCGCAGGTGCGCGACGACAAGGTCGAGGGCCTCACCGGCATCGCCCACACGCGCTGGGCCACGCACGGCGCGCCGGCGGTGCACAACGCGCATCCGCACTTCAGCCACGGCCCGGGCGCCGACGCGCAGGCCGCGCGGCCCGGCCGTATCGCGCTGGTGCACAACGGCATCATCGAGAATCACGAGACGCTGCGCGCAGCGCTCGAGGCCAAGGGCTACGTGTTCGAGAGCCAGACCGACACCGAGGTCATCGCCCACCTCGTCGACAGCCTCTACGACGGCGACCTGTTCGAGGCCGTGAAGGCCGCGGTGCTGCAGTTGCACGGCGCCTACGCCATCGCCGTGATCTGCCGCGACGAGCCGCAGCGCGTGGTCGGCGCGCGCGCGGGTTCGCCGCTGATCCTCGGTGCGGGCAAGGACGGCGCCGAGAACTTCCTCGCCAGCGACGCGATGGCACTGGCGGGCGTCACCGACCAGATCATCTACCTGGAAGAGGGCGACGTGGTCGACGTGCAGCCCGGCAAGTACTGGATCGTCGACAGGAACCACAAGCCCGTCACCCGCCAGGTGCGCACCGTGCTCGCGCACAGTGGCGCCGCCGAACTCGGCCCCTACCGCCACTACATGCAGAAGGAAATCTTCGAGCAGCCGCGCGCCATCGGCGACACGCTCGAGGGCGTGGAAGGCATCGTGCCGGAGCTGTTCGACGGCATCGGCCAGGACGGCGCCACCGGCGCGAGCGCGCACCGCGTGTTCCAGGACATCGACAAGATCCTCATCCTTGCGTGCGGCACCAGCTACTACAGCGGATGCACCGCCAAGTACTGGCTCGAAGGCATCGCGAAGATCTCCACGCAGGTCGAGATCGCGAGCGAATACCGCTACCGCGAGTCGGTGCCCGACCCGAAGACGCTGGTCGTCACCATCAGCCAGTCGGGCGAGACGGCCGATACGCTGGCCGCGCTCAAGCACGCTCGCTCGCTGGGCATGGAGCAGACGCTGACCATCTGCAACGTCGCCACCAGCGCGATGGTGCGCGAGTGCAAGCTGGCGTACATCACGCGTGCCGGCGTGGAAATCGGCGTGGCGTCGACCAAGGCATTCACCACGCAACTCGCGGGACTCTTCCTGCTCACGCTCGCCATCGCCCAGGCCAAGGGCAGGTTGAGCGATGCCGACGAGGCACGCTACCTGAAGGAGATGCGCCACCTGCCGGTCGCGCTGCAGTCGGTGCTCGCGCTGGAGCCGCAGATCATCGGCTGGGCGGAAGACTTCGCTCGCAAGGACAACGCGCTCTTCCTCGGCCGCGGGCTGCACTACCCGATCGCCCTCGAAGGCGCGCTCAAGCTCAAGGAAGTGACCTACATCCACGCCGAGGCCTACGCCGCCGGCGAACTCAAGCACGGCCCGCTAGCGCTCGTCACGAGCGAGATGCCCGTGGTGGCCGTGGCCCCCAACGACGCGCTGCTCGAGAAGCTCAAGAGCAACCTGCAGGAAGTGCGCGCCCGCGGCGGCGTGCTCTACGTGCTGGCCGACGGCGACACCAGGATCAAGAGCGGCGAGGGCCTGCACGTGATCCGCATGCCCGAGCACTACGGCGCCCTCTCGCCGATCCTGCACGTGGTGCCGCTGCAGCTGCTGTCGTACCACACCGCATGCGCGAGGGGCACCGACGTCGACAAGCCGCGCAATCTGGCGAAGAGCGTGACGGTGGAGTGAGCTGAGCGAGCGGCAGCGCATCATCGATCGATCGAGCGAGCGCCAGCGCATCATCGATCGATCGAGCGAGCGCCAGCGCATCATCGATCGAGCGAGCGCCTGGACGGCGCGGATGCCTCTGATCAATGCGCAGTCCCGTCGGGCGGGTCGTCCCCCCACGCCTCGACGCGCGGATGTCCCGGCGTTCAGGCGAGTTTTGCTGGACTTGTCACAACGGCCTGCGCTCGACCGTCTGGCAGTTGATGGACCGGCATGGTGCCGGCTCCTCAGCTTCTCTGAAAGGACGGTGAAAACATGAAACGCGCCAACTGGTTTGCTGTTTCTCCCGAGGGTGCCAAGGCCGTTGGCGGTCTGCATCACTTCGTCACGACAGGCACCGCGCTGCCGCCCAGGCTGATCCACCTGGTGTTCCTGCGAGTCTCCCAGATCAACGGTTGTGCCTACTGCATCGACATCCACACGCGCGATCTCATCAAGGAGGGCATGTCCGTCGATACGGTCGTGCTAGTGCCGGTGTGGCATGAGGTGCCCCGCCTGTTCTCGGATCAGGAGCGCGCTGCGCTCGCCTGGGCCGAGGAAGTGACCCGGGTCAGCGAAACGCATGCCTCCGAGGAGGCCTACGCGGCAGCGGCGGCGGCTTTCTCGGAGAAGGACCTGGTCGATCTCACGCTGACCATCGCCGCCATGAATGCCATGAACAGGATGGGCGTGAGCTTTCGCCTGAAGCCGCGCGCCATCGCCGACGCCTGAGACGGCGAGCCCTTCCCGCTGCTGCGGCTGTCTCGGAGATAGTTTTCAAGATACGGCTTCCGTCTGCGGCGGCGGCGCCGAGCCGCGCTCCACCAAGAATTCCACGAACGCCCGCACGCGCGAAGGCAGCAGCCGTGCATGCGGATAGATCAGGCTCACCGGACGTGAGCGCCCTGCATAGGGCTGCAGAACCTCGACCAGGTCGCCGCGTGCCAGGTCTTTCTCGACGACGAAGCCGTAGGTCTGGAACAGCCCGGCGCCGGCGCGGGCCAGCGTCACGCCCGCGAGCACGTCTTCGGCGCAGCTGTAGTTGCCGCCGGAGAGCATCTCCTTCTCGCGGCCTTCGTCCATGAACAGCCAGGGAATTTGCCGGCCGCTGCTGGGCAGGTCGAACTGGATGCACTCGTGGTGCACAAGATCGTCCAGCGTTTGCGGCTGTCCCGCGCGCAGAAGGTAGCCGGGGCTGGCGACCACCACGAGCTTCGCGTCTTCGAGGTGGCGCGCCACCATCGTCGAATCCGGCTGGGCGCGAAAGCGGATCGCGATGTCGAAGTTTTCCTCGTGCAGGTCGATGTTGCGGTTGCTGATGTGCGCCTCGACCTTGATCAGCGGGTAGCGCGCGCGGAACTCTGGCAGCAGCGGTAGCAGCCGGTGATGGCCGTAGGTGGTGGGTGCGCTGATGCGCAGCGTGCCCGAAGGCTGCACGTGCTCGCCGGTGAGCTTGTGCTCGGCCTCCGCCAGCTGGTGCAGGGCGGTGCGGCACTGCTCGAAGTATTCCCGGCCGCCTTCGGTGAGGCGGATGCTGCGCGTGGATCGCACGAACAGGCGCACGCCCAGGCGCTTTTCCAGTCGCGCGATGGAGCGGCTCACTGCGGCGGGCGTGACGCCCGCCGCGTTGGCCGCGGCCGTGAAGCTGCCGGCTTCCGCCGCCAGGCAGAACAGCTCGATGCTGCCCAGGAGAACGTCGTCGAATTGGCGCTGCATATTGATTACATAGCGTATCAAGACAAGTGTAGTTGCGTGTGTTTATTGCTTTTCAGGTCATCAATAAAGTTCTGTCCAACCGGTGGCGAAACGCGGATTCCGCACCGGCCATTCGAACTTTTCCTAAAACCGAACCTGATCGAGGACCACCATGAGCAAGTCTGAAAACACCGTCGTCATCACCGGAGCCACCAGCGGCATCGGCCTGGGCCTGGCAGAGGCCTTCCTGCGCGAGGGCTACAACGTCGTAGGCACCGGCCGCACCGAACAGCGCCTGCAGGCCGCGGCCGAAAAGCTGAACGCGGGCGTGCGCTTCCTCGGCGTGGCGGGCGACGTCGGCCGGTCCGAATCTGCGCGCGAGCTGTTCGCGCAGGCCATCGCGCGCTACGGCCATGTCGACGTGCTGGTGAACAACGCCGGCATCTTCACCGCCAAGCCTTTCGTGCAGTTCACGCCGCAGGAGATCGAAGAGAACATCGCGACCAACCTGAAGGGCGTGCTCTACGCGTCGCAGGAAGCGGCGAAGCACATGAGCGAGCGGCGCGCCGGCAGGATCATCAACATCACCGCCGCGATCGCGATGCAGCCCCACAGCGGCGTGCCGGCGCTGCTGGCGGTGGCGCTCAAGGGCGGCGTCAACGAGGCCACGCGCGCGCTGGCGCTCGAGCTCGCGCCGTACGGCGTGACGGTCAATGCGGTGGCGCCCGGCGTGGTCGACACGCCCATGCACAGCGCCGACAACCACGCGGCGCTCGCGGGGCTGCATCCGCTGGGCCGCATCGGTACCACGCGCGACATCGACGAGGCCGTGCTCTACCTCGCGCGCGCCGGCTTCGTGACCGGCGCCGTGCTGCCGGTGGACGGCGGCTTCAGCGCCGGGCGCTGAGCGCCGAGCGGCGAAGAGACAAGGAAATACAGACAAGGAGATCAGGCCATGCCATTCGTCAGCATCCGCATCACCCGCGAGGGCAACACCGCCGAGCAGAAGGCGCAGGTCATCCGCGAGGTCACCGACACGCTCGAACGCGTGCTGCACAAGCCGCCCGAGTGGACGCACATCGTCATCGAGGAGGTCGACACCGACAACTGGGGCTTTGGCGGGCACACGACCACCGCAGTCCGCCAGGGGTTGGCCGCCGTGCCCGGCTCCCGGGCGAAGACGGACGGGTAGACCTTCATCGGGGGAGGGTAGTGGGGCATAGCCCTTCGCTATTCACCCAATGAACCCAATTTGGTTGATGGATGAGCCCGGCATACCTAGACTGAGCCGGCTCCACCCCGAGCACCCGACAACCAAAGGAGAACCCCTTGTCCGATGAAGCCAAATGCCCGTTCCCGGGCCATGCAACCACCGGCACCGCCCGCCGCGCCGCGGCGAACACCGACTGGTGGCCCAACCAGCTCAACCTGAAGCTGCTGCACCAGCACTCCGCCAAGTCCAACCCGATGGGCGAGGACTTCGACTACGCCAAGGAGTTCGCGACCCTCGACCTCGACGCGGTCGTCAAGGACCTCCACGCGCTGATGACCGATTCGCAGGACTGGTGGCCCGCCGACTACGGCCACTACGGTCCGCTCTTCATCCGCATGGCCTGGCACTCGGCCGGCACCTACCGCACCTTCGACGGCCGCGGCGGCGGCGGTGCGGGCGCGCAGCGCTTCGCGCCGCTCAACAGCTGGCCCGACAACGGCAACCTCGACAAGGCGCGCCGCCTGCTGTGGCCGATCAAGCAGAAGTACGGCCGCAAGCTCTCGTGGGCCGACCTGATGATCCTCACCGGCAACGTCGCGCTGGAGTCCATGGGATTCAAGACCTTCGGCTTCGCCGGCGGCCGCCCCGACATCTGGGAGCCGGAAGACGACGTCAACTGGGGTGCCGAGACCAAGTGGCTGGGCGACGAGCGCTACAGCGGCGACCGCGAGCTCGCCAACCCGCTGGCTGCCGTGCAGATGGGCCTGATCTACGTGAACCCCGAAGGCCCCAACGGCAACCCCGATCCGCTGAAGTCGGCCCGCGACATCCGCGAGACCTTCGCGCGCATGGCGATGAACGACGAGGAGACCGTGGCGCTCACCGCCGGCGGCCACACCTTCGGCAAGGCGCACGGCGCGGGCGATCCGTCCAAGGTGGGTGCCGAGCCC
The DNA here is from genome assembly GCF_052044195.1 of Variovorax sp. 22077. NCBI lineage: Bacteria > Pseudomonadati > Pseudomonadota > Betaproteobacteria > Burkholderiales > Comamonadaceae > Variovorax > Variovorax sp. 22077. The sequence goes on along the minus strand of NZ_JBQEQC010000015.1, from coordinate 91,321 downwards.
GAGGGCGCCGGCATCGAGGAGATGGGCCTGGGCTGGCGCAACGCCTTCGAGAGCGGCATCGGCGTGCACGCCACCACCAGCGGCATCGAAGGCGCCTGGACGCCCACACCCACCAAGTGGGACAACAGCTACTTCGAGACCCTCTTCGGCTACGAATGGGAGCTCACGAAGAGCCCGGCCGGCGCGCACCAGTGGAAGCCCAAGGGCGACACCGGCGCCAACACCGTGCCCGACGCGCACGACCCGTCGCGCCGCCACGCCCCGATGATGACCACCGCCGACATGGCGATGCGCGTGGACCCGGCCTACGAGAAGATCTCGCGCCGCTACATGGCCAACCCGCAGGAGTTCGCCGACGCCTTCGCCCGCGCCTGGTTCAAGCTCACGCACCGCGACATGGGCCCGCGCGCCCGCTACCTCGGCAAGCTGGTGCCGAAGGAAGAGCTGATCTGGCAGGACCCGATCCCCGCCGTCGACCATCCGCTGGTCGATGACAAGGACACCGCCGCGCTCAAGGCCAAGGTGCTGGCCTCGGGCCTGGGCATCGGCGAGCTGGTGCGCACCGCATGGGCCTCGGCCTCCACCTTCCGCGGCAGCGACAAGCGCGGCGGCGCCAACGGTGCGCGCATCCGCCTCGCGCCGCAGAAGGACTGGGAAGTCAACCAGCCGGCAGAGCTGTCGAAGGTGCTGTCGGTGCTCGAAGGCATCCAGAAGGAGTTCAACGCAGCGCAGTCCGGCGGCAAGAAGATCTCGCTGGCCGACCTGATCGTGCTGGCGGGCAACGCGGGCGTCGAGGCGGCCGCGAAGAAGGCCGGCCAGGACGTGACCGTGCCCTTCTCGCCGGGACGCATGGACGCTTCGCAGGAGCAGACCGACGTCGAATCCTTCGCCGTGCTGGAGCCTCTGGCCGACGGGTTCCGCAACTACCTGCGCAAGGGCACCAACCCCGCGGCCACCGCCGACCTGCTGCTCGACAAGGCGCAGCTGCTGCGGCTGAGCGCGCCCGAGATGACGGTGCTCGTCGGCGGCCTGCGCGTGCTGGGCGCCAACTACGGCCAATCGCCCAACGGCGTCTTCACCAAGCGGCCCGAGACGCTGAGCAACGACTTCTTCGTGAACCTGCTCGACATGCGCACCGGCTGGAAGAAGCCGGCCGCCGACGTCGACCTGCTCGAAGGGCGCGACCGCACCAGCGGCGAGGTGAAGTGGACCGCCACCACCGCCGACCTGGTGTTCGGCTCGAACTCGCAGCTGCGCGCGATCGCCGAGGTCTACGGCGCCGGCGACGCGCAGCAGGTGTTCGTGCGCGACTTCGTGGCCGCCTGGGCCAAGGTGATGGACCTCGATCGCTTCGACCTGAAGTGATCGGCTGGGCACGGCGGCCGGCTGCGGCCGGTCGCCGTGCGCGAGCTGTGCTGCGAAGGCTGGTACCGTCGGCCGGCCTTCAACACCAGCAGGAGCCTCGCATGAAACCCCAGCCCATCGAGTACGCGGCAGCTTCGCCGGAAGTGCGCGCGGTCTTCGACGACATCAAGACCACGCGCAACGTGCCCGACGTCAACAATTTCTGGAAGTACCTCGCCAACGATCCCGCCACCCTCAGGCGCACCTGGAGCAGCCTGAAGGAGGTGATGGCGCCCGGCGCGCTCGACCCCGTGGTGAAGGAGATGGTCTACCTCGCCGTGAGCGTGACCAACGGCTGCGGCTACTGCACGGCGAGCCACCACGCCGGCGCCGAGAAGGCCGGCATGACGCCCGCGATGTTCGCCGAGCTCATGGCCGTGGTCGGCATGGCCAACGAGACCAACCGGCTCGTCAACGGCTACCGCGTGCCCGTCGATCCCGCGTTCGACAAATAGCAGGCAGGGCGGGCGCGCTTAGCCGATCGTCATCAGGCTCGCGTTGCCGCCCGCCGCCGCGGTGTTGGTGCTGACGGCGCGCTCCACCACCAGGCTTTCGAGCGGGATGCGTGCCTCGCCCGGCGCGAAGCCGCGCACGCCGACGATCGGGCCCGGCCGCGCGGCGATGCGCCGCAGCACTTCCGACAGCCCCTGCGCATCGCCGTGATGCAGCGCCGCGTCGAACGCCACCGTGTCCGAACTCCAGTCGTTTGCAATCGCCACGCATTGCTGCACCCCGGCCGGCAGCGATGCGCGCAGGCTCTGCGCTGCGGCATCGGCGGGCCAGATCGCGCAGCTGCCCGCCGCGAGCACGGCGGCCAGCTGCGTCAGCCGGTCGGCCTCCGCACCGGCCAGGCACAGCACGGCCTCGCGCGGCTCCAGCTTGTAGACGTTGCGCTCGCCGGTCGGCCCCGCCAGCGTGCGCGAGCTGCCCGAGCGCGACTGGGCCGCAAAGCGCGCGCACTGCGTCGACAACTCGGTGCGGCCGGTGGCATCGGCCCAGCGGGCCAGTGCAGACAGCGCGGGGTGCGCTGCCGGTGGAGCGCCAGCTACGGCGCGCGCCATCGCGTCGTCGGGCCGTGCCGCCAGCATGCGCAGCATGTACAGCGGCCCGCCCGCCTTCGGTCCCGTGCCCGACAGGCCCTCGCCGCCGAAGGGCTGCACGCCGACCACCGCGCCCACGATGTTGCGGTTCACGTAGACATTGCCGGCCTTCGCGTTCTCCACGACCTGCGCGATGGTCTCGTCGATGCGCGTGTGAACGCCCAGCGTGAGCCCGTAGCCGGTCCCGTTGATCTGCCCGACCAGCGCGCCGAGGTCGCGGCGGCGGTAGCGCACGAGGTGCAGCACCGGGCCGAACACTTCGCGCTGCAGCTCGCCGATGCTGTCGAGCTCGATCAGCGTGGGCATCACGAAGGTGCCGTGGCGCGTGTCGTCGCCATGCTCGCGGGCCTGGCGGAACACCGCATGGCCGCGCGAGCGCATCGCCTCGACGTGGCGTTCGATGCCGTCGCGCGCCTCGGCGTCGATCACCGGGCCCACGTCCACCGAGAGACGCGCGGGGTTGCCGATGGCGGCCTCGGCCATCGCACCCTTGAGCATCGCGACCACGCGGTCGGCCGCCTCTTCCTGCACGCACAGCACGCGCAGCGCGGAGCACCGCTGGCCGGCGCTGTCGAAGGCGGAGGCCATCACGTCGGCCACCACCTGCTCCACCAGCGCGGAGGAGTCGACGATCATCGCGTTCTGCCCGCCGGTCTCGGCGATGAGCGGCACCGGCGCGCCGTGCGCACCGAGGCGCTGCGAGAGCGTCTTCTGCAGGATGCGCGCGACCTCGGTGGAGCCGGTGAACATCACGCCCTGCACGCGCGCATCGGCCACCAGTGCCGCGCCCACCGTCTCGCCGCGCCCGGGCAGCAGCTGCACCGCCGCACGGGGAATGCCGGCCTCCCACAGCACCCGCACTGCCTCGGCCGCGACCAGCGGCGTCTGCTCGGCCGGCTTGGCCAGCACCGGGTTGCCGGCCGCGAGCGCGGCCGCCACCTGGCCGGTGAAGATCGCCAGCGGAAAGTTCCACGGGCTGATGCAGGCCATGGGGCCGAGCGCGCGATGCGTGTCGTTGGAGAAATCGCTGCGCGCCTGCGCCGCGTAGTAGCGCAGGAAGTCCACCGCCTCGCGCACTTCCGCGATGGCGTTGGCGTACGTCTTTCCGGCCTCGCGAGTGAGCAGGCCGAGCAGGCGCGGCATCCCTTGTTCGAGGATGTCGGCGGCGCGTTCGAGCAGCGCCGCGCGTTCCGATGGCGGCGTGGCGGCCCATTCCGGCGCGAAGGCGTGGGCCTGCGCGATGGCCGATTCGACCTCGGCAAGCGTGGCCTCGCGCACGCGGCCGACGATGTCGCGATGGTCGGCGGGGTTCTGCACCTTGGCCGTTTCGCCATCGGCGGGCGCGGCTTCGGCGAGCATCGGCTCGGCGTGCCACTGCTCGCCCGCGCTCTCGCTCAACGCATGGCCCAGCGTGCGCAGGCTGTCGTCGCTCGCGAGGTCGAGGCCGCGAGAGTTGGCGCGCTGCGTTCCGTAGAGCGCCGCCGGCAGCGGGATGGCCGGATGCGGCAGGCCGGCAGTGCCCTCCTGCGCCGCCATGCGCTCCGCCGTGGCGACCGGGTCTTCCACCAGCACGTCGAGCGAGATGGTCGGGTCCGCGATGCGGTTCACGAAGGAGGTGTTGGCGCCGTTCTCCAGCAGCCGTCGCACCAGGTAGGCCAGCAGCGTCTCGTGCGTGCCCACCGGCGCATAGATGCGGCAGGGCCGCGCGAGCGGGCCCACCACCTGCTCGTAGAGCGGCTCGCCCATGCCGTGCAGGCACTGGAACTCGTACTGCCCCGGCTCGTAGCGCGACGGATCCGCCATCGTGTAGATGGCGGCCAGCGTGTGGGCGTTGTGCGTGGCGAACTGCGGATACACCGCCTCGGGCGCGTCGAGCAGCTTGCGTGCGCAGGCCAGGTACGACACGTCGGTGTAGGCCTTGCGCGTGTAGACCGGGTAGCCGTCGAGACCGTCGAGCTGTGCGCGCTTGATCTCGCTGTCCCAGTAGGCGCCCTTCACCAGCCGCACCATCAGCCGGTGGCCGCTGCGGCGCGCGAGGTCGACAACGAAGTCGATCACGAAGGGGCAGCGCTTCTGGTAGGCCTGCACCACGAAGCCGATGCCGTTCCAGCCCGCGAGTTCGGGCTCGAAGCACAGGCGCTCCAGCAGGTCGAGCGAGAGCTCCAGCCGGTCGGCCTCCTCGGCGTCGATGTTCAGGCCGATGTCGTATTGGCGCGCCAGCAGCGCGAGTTCGCGCAGCACCGGATACAGCTCGGCCATCACGCGCGAATGCTGCGCGCGGCTGTAGCGCGGGTGCAGCGCCGAGAGCTTGATCGATATGCCCGGACCCTCGTACACGCCGCGCCGCGCCGACGCCTTGCCGATCGCGTGGATCGCCTGCTCGTACGCGACGCGGTAGCGCTTCGCGTCCTCCATGGTCAGCGCCGCCTCGCCGAGCATGTCGTACGAATAGCGAAAGCCCTGCGCCTCCAGCTCGCGCGCGTTGGCGAGCGCCTGAGCGATGGTCTCCCCGGTGACGAACTGCTCGCCCATCATCCGCATCGCCATGTCCACGCCCTTGCGGATCAGCGGCTCGCCGCCCTTGCCGATGAGGCGCGTGAGCACCGTCGACAGGCTGCTCTCGCTGTGCGTGGCCACCAGCTTGCCGGTGAGCAGCAGGCCCCAGGTCGCGGCGTTGACGAACACCGAGGGGCTGCGGCCCGCGTGCGACTGCCACTGGCCGTGCGCGATCTTGTCGCGGATCAGCGCGTCGCGCGTGCCCGCATCGGGAATGCGCAGCAGCGCCTCGGCCAGGCACATCAGCGCCACGCCTTCCTGCGACGACAGCGCGTATTCCTGCAGCAGGCCCTGCACGAGGCCGGCGCGGCCGCTCGCACTCTTGCGCTCGCGCAGCTGCCGGGCGATGCGATGGGCGAGTTCCTGCGCCTCTCCCGCCTGGCCGTCGGGCAGCCGTGCCTGCGTGAGCAGCGGTGGCAGGGCTTGCGGCTCGGGCGTGCGGCATGCCGCGGTGATGCGAGCGCGCAGCGGTGGGGGCTCGGATGGCAGTCCGTCGGCGAACGTGTCGAAGGAGGAGGGAAGGGGGTCGGGGTTCATGGTGCCTGGTGGTGGGTTTTGTTGGATGATCCGCGTCCCGCAGCCGAATTTGTGTTCGAAGAGTGGCGTTCCGGCAGAGTAAATCTCCGGTAAACCAGCGCACCGGTCAGGTTGATGCGAAGGGGCGGGCAGAGAATCCGCGTTCCGTCGATTCCGGGAGTGACACGAACATGCCCAGCAGCCGCAGATGGTTCCTTTCCTTGGCCCTTGCCGCTTCGTTCATCGCGCCATGGCAGGCGCACGCGGCGACGACCGAAGCCTCCACATGCCAGGAATCGGCCGCCGTGGAGTGCTTTCGCAGCTTCACGCCGCCGGGGGCTGGAGGCGCGCTTCACTACTACTCGTCGCTCGATCCCGATGCTCCCGATGCGCCGGCAGCGGGCGGTAGCGCCGGGCCGACCAGAGCGCTCATCGCCATGCACGGCCACTCGCGCGATGCCGACAAGACCTTCGAGGCCGCGCTGCGCACCCTGCGCAACGCCGATGCGCTCGGCGACACGCTGGTGGTCGCACCGCTCTTCCAGGTCGCGGCCGACAAGGCGGTGGCCGGCCGCTGCAACACCGTGGGCGTCCCGGTCGCGCAGCCCGGCGACCTGCTGTGGACCTGCGGCTCGTGGCTCGAAGGCGCGCGCTCCGTATCGGGCAGCAACGTCGGCTCCTTCGCGGCGATGGACGCGCTGGTCGATGAACTCGCGCGGCGCTGGCCCGGCGTGCGCACCATCACCGTCGCGGGCTTCTCGGCCGGCGGGCAGTTCGTGCAGCGCTACATCGCCTTCACGCGGCACGACGGCACGGCAGCGGGCAGGCCGGCGATGCGCTACGTGGTCGCCGACCCGAGCACCTGGCTCTACTTCGATCCGGTGCGCCCGCAGTTCTCGGCCGACGGCGCCTCGGTCACCGGCTTCGCCGTGCCCGACGCAGCGGCATGCCCGCAGATGAACCGCTGGAAGTACGGCACCGACGACCTGCCCGCCTACCTGGGCCGCACCGCCGCGCAGGCACGCCGGCAGTACGCTCAGGCCGACATCAGCTATCTCGAAGGCGCGCTCGACAGCAGCGACGCCAGGGGCACCGCCTACCGCGTGCTCGACAAGTCGTGCGCCGCGCTCGCGCAGGGCCCGTTCCGCATGCAGCGCGGACTGGCCTATGCGGCGTACGACCGCAAGCTGCTCGCGCCCGACAGGCGCCGCGAGGTCGTGGTGGTGCCGGGCTGCGCGCACGACGTGGCCTGCGTCTTCCCCTCCGACGCCGCGCGCGCCGCGCTGGTCGGGCCGACGCGCTGACGGTAGCAGCCCGCCGGCGGGCTTGACGCGATTTCCTGAATGGTGGATATTTCGTCCACTATGACGGAAATCAAGGAATCGGCCGGCACGGAAAGCCCGTCCGGCCTCAACCATCGCATCGCCCAGCGCGTGCGCGATCTGCGCGCAGCCCGGGGCCTGTCGCTCGACGCGCTCGCCACGCAATGCGGCGTGAGCCGTTCGATGATCTCGCTCATCGAGCGCGGCGAGAGCAGCCCCACCGCCGTGGTGCTCGAGAAGCTCGCTGCCGGCCTCGGCGTCTCGCTGGCATCGCTGTTCGAGGCGCCTGCGCCGGCCGCCGATCCGGTCTCGCGGCTGGCCGACCAGCTGCAGTGGCGCGATCCGCATTCCGGCTACCTGCGCAGGAACGTGTCGCCCAGCGGCTTCGCATCGCCGATCCAGATCGTCGAGGTGGAGTTTCCGCCCGGCGCGCGCGTGGCCTACGAGACCTCGGCGCGCGAGCCGCTCATCCACCAGCAGGTGTGGGTGCTCGACGGTGTCATCGAAGTCACGCTGGGCGAGGAAAACCACCGGCTCGAAACCGGCGATTGCTTTGCCATGGTGCTCGACCGTCCCATGAGCTATCACAACCCCTCGCGCAGGAACACCCGCTACGTGGTCGTGATCGCGACCGCCCCTTCTTCCTGGAGATGAACATGACAACCGTTTCCGCCGGGACCGCCCCGGCCATCCGCCTGCTGGACAACGTTTCCGAAGCGCAGCTGCGCGGCCTTGCCGCAGTTCTGGCCGATTGCGTCGACGGCGGCGCCTCGGTGAGCTTCATGCACCCCCTGAGCGAAGAGCGCGCCCAGGCCTTCTGGCGCAACGTGGCCGCCGGTGTGGCCAGCGGCGAACGCGCGCTGCTGGTGGCCGAGGACGAGGAAGGCATCCTCGGCACCGTGCAGGTGGTGCTGGCGCAACCCGAGAACCAGCCGCACCGCGGCGAGGTCGCCAAGATGCTCGTGCATCGCCGCGCTCGCCGCCGCGGCGTCGGCGGGCTGCTGATGAAGGCGGCCGAGCAGGTGGCGCGCGAACGCGGCAAGACGCTGTTGGTGCTCGACACATCGAGCGCCGACGCCGAACGGCTCTACGAGCGCTCGGGCTGGGTGCGCGTCGGGTCCATTCCCGGCTTCGCGCTGCTGCCGCACGGCGAGCCTTGCGACACCACCTTCTTCTATCGCGAGCTGAAGTGAACGCCGGCGCGACGCAGGGCCGCTTCGACGAGCTGCTGCAGCAGGCGCAGGCCAGCCCTCTCGTCGGCTGGGACCTCTCCTTCGGCGGCCGCGTCACCACGACGCCGCCGCCATGGAATTTCGAGCGCATCGTCGAAGCGCATGCGCGCCGCTCGCCCGACATGCTCGACCTGGGCACGGGCGGCGGCGAATGGCTCGGTCGGCTGGCCTTTCGTCCGCCGCGCACCGTGGCGACCGAGGGATGGGCGCCCAACGTCGCCGTCGCGCGCGAACGGCTGGCGCCGCTGGGCGTGGAGGTGGTCGAGGTCGAAGGCGCGGACGACAACGCATCGCAGCAGGATGGCGCGGAGCAGGCGCACCTGCCGCACCTGCCTTTTGCCGATGCGTCGTTCCACCTTGTCGTCGACCGGCACGAGTCCTTCGTGCCGTCCGAGGTCCATCGCATCCTCGCGCCGGGCGGGCGCTTCGTCACGCAGCAGGTCGCGTCCGACTTCAATGCCGACTGCTACGCGTTGCTCGGCCTGCCGATGCCCGCGCAGCCGCGCTGGCAGCGCGACACCGCCGTGGCGCAGCTGGAGCGCGCAGGCTTCGCCGTGGAGGACGGCGCGGAAGGCACCGAGCTGATCGCCTTCGCCGACATCGGTGCCTTCGCGTGGTACCTGCAGCAGGTGCCGTACGTCTGCCCCGAGTTCGGCATCGACGCGTGCCGGCCCGCACTGGAGCGCCTGCACCGTCGCATCGAAGGCGGCGAGCCGCTGGCGATGCGGCAGAAGCTGTTCTGGCTGAGTGCCCTCAGGCCGGCCTGAGCGGCGGCTGCGCGGCAGGCCGGTTCAGAGAAAGGGCAGGGTGTCCGCGAGCATGTGCGCGAACACCACCGGCCAGAGCCAACCGGTGCGCAGATAGAACACGCCGAACACGATGCCGACCACCGCCAGCGACAGCGCGCCGTTCGGCCCTTGGTAGAGGTGGTAGAGCACCCGCACCAGCACGCTCACTCCCAGCGCGAAGGAGGCGCCGTGGTGGCGCAGGCCCTTCTGCAGGTAGCCCAGCAGGAACACTTCCTCGTACAGGCCGTTGACCACCGACAGCGCGAGGACCATCGCCATCGACGGGCGCGCCGTCTGCATCATGCGTTCGATCGGCTGCGTCGCCGCGCCGTCGGCCAGCAGAGAGACCGCGACGAGGCTGGCCAGCACGGCGACGAGGTAGAGCAGCGCTCCCACGCCGCAGCCCTTCAGCGACGGCACGGGAAGCAGGTCGCGCACCGAGTAGCCCCGGCTGCGCAGGATGAGCAGTGCGATCGGCCCCACGAACAGCTCGAAGGCCATGATGCCGAAGAGCGATGCGTCGTCGAACGCGGCGTCGCGGAAGCCGGCGCTCACCGACCACAGCGAGCCGATGATGAACCAGCCGAAGCACAGGGTCACGATGCCCAGTGCTTCCAGCGGCGTGGCGGTCGGCTGAGGGGAGGGTTGCTTCATGCGCGTCGGATGGGGATCGATGAACGCGCTCATGCCGGCCTGCATGTTGCGCTGGCCGGCATGTTAAGGGGTCGAGGGGGCCGAGCGTCGGCGGCCCGGTCTGGCCTGGTCTAACGCGCGCCGAAGGCCGCGTTCTCGAACAGGTCCTTGAACTCGCGCGGCTGCGAGCGCCAGTACTGGTGGGGCGCCTTCACCTGGGCGCCCAGCGCCGCCGCCGCATGCCAGGGCCAGCGCGGGTCGTACAGGATCGCGCGCGCCAGCGACACCGCATCGGCCTGCCCGTTGGCGATGATGGCTTCGGCGTGCGCGGGTTCGGTGATCAGCCCCACCGCGATCGTCGGCAGGCCGACCTCGGCCTTGATGCGTTCCGCGAACGGCACCTGGTAGCCCGCGCCGAGCGTGATCGCCTGTTGTGGCGACACGCCGCCGCTGGACACGTGGATGGCCGCGCAGCCGCGCGCCTGCAGCGCGCGCGAGAAGGCGACGGTGCTGTCGAGGTCCCAGCCGCCGGGCACCCAGTCGCTGGCCGACACGCGCACCCACACCGGCCGATCGGCGGGGAACTCCTTGCGCACCGCATCGAACACTTCGAGCGGGAAGCGCAGGCGGTTCTCCAGGCTGCCGCCGTATTCGTCCTCGCGATGGTTGGCGATGGGCGAGAGGAACTGGTGCAGCAGGTAGCCGTGCGCCGCATGCAGCTCGATGCCGTCGATGCCCAGCCGCGCGGCGCGGCGGGCAGCGGCCACGAAGGCGTCGCGCACCCGGGCCAGCCCGGCGGCATCGAGCGCGATCGGCGCGTCTTCGCCCGGCGCATGCGGCACGGCCGAGGGTGCCCAGGCCTTCCAGCCGCCGGGCTCGCCGGGGCGGATCTGCCTGCCGCCTTCCCACGGCGCGCGGCTCGACGCCTTGCGCCCCGCGTGGCCGAGCTGGATGGCGACCTTGATCGGCGAGTGCGCGCGCATCGCCTGCAGCACCTTCGCGAGGCCTTCCTCGTTGGCGTCGGAATACAGGCCGAGGTCGCCGGGCGAGATGCGGCCGTCGGCCTCCACCGCCGTCGCCTCGATGATGAGCAGCCCGGCGCCCGAGAGCGCGAGGTGGCCCAGGTGGATCAGGTGCCAGTCGCCCGGCGTGCCTTCGGTGGCGGAGTACTGGCACATCGGCGCGATGACGATGCGGTTGTCGATCTTCAAGAGGCCGAGCTGCAGGGGCTCGAAAAGATGGCTTCGGGGGTTGCTGTCGCTGATGCTCATGAGGGTGTGGCTCCGCAGGTCCGGTAATTCTGCTGTGGCCGCGCGATCGGCGCAGCCGCGGCCGCGGAAGCCTTGCGGCTCGATGCGGTATGGATCAGCAGCGCCGCGATCACCATCGCCATGCCGGCGGCCTCGCCCGCCGTGGGCAGGTGGCCCAGCGCCGCGCTCATCAGCAGCGCCGACACCGGCACGAAATTGAGGAATGCCGTGCCCGTGACCGCGCCGAGCGCGCGCACGCCGTAGTTGAAAGCCAGCACCGAGATGGCCGAAGGCACCACGCCGACGAAGAGCAGCGCATGCCACGACAGGCGCAGCCCTTGCGTGCTCGGCACCGCGGACCAGCCCAGCGCCGAAGCGCCGACGGCCGCCGCCAGCAGCACGGGCCACGAGGCCAGCACCGTGAGCGCGGTGTACTCGATCACGTCGAGATCCGGAAAGCGCGTGGCGCCGCGCGTGTACCAGACCCAGCCCAGCGTGCCGACGAAGGCGATCGCGTCGCCCATCAGCGTGCTCGCCCCGCCAGGGGAGCCCGCGCCGCCCGCCAGCAGGCCCGAGACGGTCGCCACGCCCAGCAGGGCGAGCGCGCTGGTCAGCAGGGTGGTGCGTGTGGGGCGCACGCCGTCGAGCAGCCAGCGCACGAGCTGCGTGGTCATGGGCGTGGCGGCGATGATGACCGCGCCGTGCGAGGGCACCGAATGCGCCAGCCCCACCAGCAGCATCACGCTGAACACGCCGAAGCCGGCGGCGCCGCGCAGGGCCAGCGGCCCGGCATGCCGCCGCAGCTTGCGCCAGGGCGCCGCCCCGCGCGGCAGGATCAGCAGCACGAACAGCAGCGCCGACAGCGTGTAGCGGATCAGCGTGAACCACACCGGTTCGACGTGGTGGAGCACGCCCTTGCTCACGAGGAACAGGGAGCCCCACCCGGAGGTGGCGAGCAGCAGCGCGGCGGTGCCGGCGATGCGTTGGCGAGTGGACATGGGGAGCCAGCCTTTTCTTTGCGATGGATCGATGCCACAAGAATCGGGGCTGCGGGCCGCCATTGCCATTCGCATCTTTGGACAGGGGGCTCCAAAAAAGCGAACGGACTCCCTCGGCGCCGGCGCTCACAATCGGCAGCCATGGAGCTCTACCAACTGAAGACCTTCGTCGCCATCGCCCGCGAGGGCAGCCTGACCCGCGCCGCCGAGCGCGTGTTCACCAGCGCGCCCGCGGTGAGCGCCCAGCTCAAGGCGCTGGAGGACGAACTCGGCGTGAAGCTGTTCGAGCGCACGCCGCGCGGCATGTCGCTCACCGAGGCCGGCGTGCGTCTGCTCGACGAGGCCGAGCGCACGCTGGCCTCCGCGATGCGCATGCGTTCGGCCGCCGACCAGCTGCGCGGCGCGGCGCAGGGCGTGGTGCGCTTCGGCACGGTGGTCGATCCGGTCGCGCTGCGGCTCGGGGAGGTGCTGGTGAAGCTGGCCCAGCGCCATCCGCAGGTGACGCTGCAGCTGAAGCAGGGGCTGTCGTACGAGACGCTGTCGGCCGTGCAGCGCGGCGATCTCGACTGCGCCTACGTGCTCAGCGACGCCGAGCACATCGAGGGAATGGAGCTGCACCGCCTGGGCGCGGTCGACCTCGTCGTGGCGCTGCCGCCGCCGGTGGCCGAAGCGCGTCCCGATCTGTCGCTCGACGAGCTCACGAACCTGCCGTGGGTCGGCACGCCGCCCTCGTGCATCCTGCGCGTGCATCTCGAGAAGCTCTTCGCGGGCGCGGGCCGCGAATACCGCCAGGGCCGCACGGCCGACGGCGAGAGCGCCATCCGAAGCATGGTCGCCAGCGGCATGGGCGCGGGGCTGATCCGGCTCGACCAGGCGGAGCAGGGCGAGCGCAACGGCGAGCTCGCGATCTGGAAGGGCTGGCGCTCGCACACGTGGTTGTGCTGGGTGGCGCCTGGCGGTGCCCGGCAGGCCGTCGCGGTCGAGGCGGTGAAGGAGTCCGTGATGGAGGCCTGGGCCTGACGCTGCGCCTCGCGCCCCACCCGGCATGCGCAGGCAGTGCTGCGCCAAGAACCGGCGCGCTGAACCGCTGAAGCGCCGGGCGGCAACATGCCGGCCGGGGCGCGGTCAGCCCACGGTCAGGCTCGGCGCAGATCCCATGGATTGACGGGATGGCGGCCCGTGCCGGGGCCTGTCATGATTCGCGGCTGCATGAATCACGACGCGAAGAATCCTCTTGCAGATCTGTTGAACCGCGCCAGGCAGGCCCTGGCGGATCCGGCGGGCGCGATGCCCGCCGCGGCTGCGGCCACAGCGGAAGCGGGTTGCGTGGTCTTCTTCGCCATCGGCGAGGACGGCAGCCGGGCCCGCGTGGCCTCGGGCCGCGGCGCCGACGTCGGCGCGGCATGGCGGGCCGCCGCCGAAGCCGTCGCCACGCAGGCCAGGCGAGGCGCGCAGCCTCCGCAGCGCTTGCGCGCGGAGATCGTCGACAAGGTCGTGCCGATGAACTGGGGCGAGCTGAAGGCCAGGCTCGCGCGGACCAAGCGCAACTACTTCAACGAGGGCATCGCCTTCGACGCGCGCTTCGAGTTCGCCCTGCTCGCGCAGGAGATGCACGGCAGCGCCGTGCTCTACAACGGCGACGTGGACCATGCCGAGCCCAACACCGGCAACCTGCGGCTGCACACCAGGCGGCGCTTCGGCCGCGAGCTCGACTTTCCTTCGGACGACGCGGCGCCGGTGTGGTGCTTCACCACGCGGGCCGTGTACGTCGATGCGAAGGGCGCGTGGCCCATCACCGCCGAAGGGCAGGCCGCGGGCTTTCGCGAACTGAGCGACTGGAACGCGCAGCAGGTGCATGCGCTGATCGACGACGCGGGCAACTACCTCGCCGCGCAGGTCAAGCCCACGGGCGAGTTCCACTACGGCTGGTTCCCCTGCTTCGACCGCACCATCCCGACCTACAACACGCTGCGCCACGCGAGCTCGACCTACGCGATGCTCGAGGCGTGGGAGCTCACGCGCAACGACACGCTCAAGGCCGCCATCGACCGCTCGCTGGCCTTTCTCACCGGCACGCTGATCCGCCCGGCCAGCCTGCCCGACGGCACGCGCGCGGCCTACCTGCTGGACATCGGCAGCGAGATCAAGCTCGGCGGCAATGCCGTGTGTCTGCTCGCGCTGGTCAAGTACACCGAGCTCACCGGCGACGAGCAGTACCTGCCGCTGCTGGAGCAGCTCGCGCTGGGCATCCGCCACATGCAGGATGCACAGACCGGCAGCTTCGTGCACGTGCTCAATGCGCCCGCGCTCGACGTGAAGGACAGGTTCCGCGTCATCTACTACGACGGCGAGGCCGCCTTCGGGCTGATGCGCCTGTACGGCCTCACGCGCGATGCGCGCTGGCTCGCGGTGGTGGAGAAGGCCTTCGAGCACTTCATCGCCGCCGAGCACTGGCGCGCGCACGACCACTGGCTGAGCTACTGCGTCAACGAGCTCACGCGCTACCGGCCCGAGTTGCGCTACTACCGTTTCGGCCTGCAGAACGTGGCGGGGTATCTCGACTTCGTGCTGGAGCGCATCACCACATTCCCCACGCTGCTCGAGCTGATGATGGCCGCGCGCGACATGGTGCTGCGGCTGGAGGCCGACCCTGAGCTTCGCCCGCTGCTGGCCGGGCTCGATCGCGACCGCTTCGACCGCGCGCTCGAATACCGCGCGCGCTACCTCGCCAACGGCCACTTCTGGCCCGAGCTGGCGATGTTCTTCCGCAACCCTGCGCGCATCGCGGGCTCGTTCTTCATCAAGCACCACAGCTTCCGCGTGCGCATCGACGACGTGGAGCACTACCTCTCGGGCTACGTGGCGTACCACCGCATGCTGAAGGCGGGCGAGGCCGCCGCCGCCGCAGCAGCAGCAGCAGATGCCGATGCCGATGCCGTGGGCGGCGCCACGGGCACCGTCGCATGGGGCGGCGACGTGAACCTTGCGCGCCGCCAGCACTACCGGCTGAAGGATCTCGGCGGTGCGCACAGGATGCTCGGCGACATCGCCGCGCTGCGCGAGGCCGACCTGGGCATCGTGAACCTCGAATGCGTGGTCGCCACCGTCGGCGAGCAGGGCGTGGACAAGGGCGAGACCGGTCCCTACTACTACCGCGCGCGCCCCGAAATGCTCGCGGTGCTGACCGATGCCGGCATCGGCATGGTGGCCACCGCCAACAACCACAGCGGCGACTACGGTCCCGAGGCGCTGATGGAACAGCAGGCCCTGCTGGCGGTCGCGGGCATCGCGCACGCAGGCACAGGCCGCACGCCCGAGGCCGCGCTGCGCCCGGCCTTCCGTCGCGCGGGCGGCGTGCGCGTGGCGCTGTTCTCGCTGGACGCCACGCAGCCGAGTTTCGCCGCGACCGCGGAACGCGCGGGTGCCGCATGGCTGTCGCTCGAAGACCCCGCCGCATGGACCGCCACGCTCGCGCCGCGCATCGAGGCCGCGCGCCGCGAGGCCGACGTGGTGCTGGTGGCGGTGCACTGGGGCGCCAACCTCGAGACCGAACCCTCGCCGGCCGAGATCGCCGTCGGCCATGCCATCGTCGATGCGGGGGCGGATGCCATCCTCGGCACCTCGGCGCACGTGCTGCAGGGCATCGAGATCCACAAGGGCCGGCCCATCCTGCACGACGCCGGCGACCTGCTCTTCGACTCGGTGCGCAACGACTTCGCCGATTCCGGCGTGTTCACGCTGAAGCTGAGCACGCGCGGCGTGGAGGAAGTGACGTTCACGCCCGTCGGCGTGGGCTTCGGTTTCTCGCGGCAGCTCGAAGGCGACGAGGCACGCGCCCTGAGCGAGCGCTTCGCCACGCAGTGCCTTGCGCTCGGCACGCAGATGAGCCCGCTGCCGGACGGCCGTTGCTCGGTGCGCCTGTCGCCGCCCGCGCGGCCCGCGTTCCATGCAGACCCCGTCGGTGCCGCCGCCCGGCACCTCGAGCCAGCGCGCGCCACCGCACCCCTGATGGCGGCCCTGCCGGCGCCGCGGCCCGAGTGGCTGGTGGACGAGGTGCCCGCGCAGGCGCGCATCGCGCCGCTGCAGTTCGGCCCCCTGCGCCTGGTGGGGCTGCGCTGCATGCCGCGGCAGATCGTGGGTCGTCGCATGTTGTGGGTCGAATCGTTCTGGAGCGCCGACACGCCTGTTTCCGCCGACCTGCGCCTGCACTTCCGCGCACTGCCGATGCGCAGCACCCGCATGCCGCCATGGGGCGAGGGCATGGACCACGACCCCTGCGACTGGATGTGGCCCACCAGCCGCTGGGAGCCCGGGCGCATCTACCGCGACCGCTACGGGCTGCGCCCGCCGCGCGCGGGGCTGCTCGAAAGCGACGTGCTGCAGATCGAGGTGAGCGTGCGCGGCGACTGGCCGGGGCTGCCGCCCGCGCGGCGTCTCGCGCTGTGGTGCGGGCTGCGCGTGCCCGATGCGCCCGTGCCGCTGCCTCGGCGCCCGGCGCCTGTGCTCTCGGCCGATCGCCCCGGCGCGGGCCCCGAGGCCGCGCCCGTGTGGACCGCCGAAGAGCTGCAGCGCGTCACCGGCGGTCGCTGGCTGGTCGAGCCGCCGCCGGGCTGGTTCGCCAACTCGGTGGTGCGCGGGCCCCTGCACATGTCGCTCCTGCCCAGGCCCTCGCTCTTCATCGCTTCCGACTACCGCACGCTGGCCGTGCACGAGAGCTACAGCAAGCCGCGCCCCGACAACTGGGACCGCCACCTCGAACTGCCGCGGCTGCAGTCCGCGCTGGCCGGCGCCGTGGTCGCGCACCCGGTGGAAGGGCTCGACCCGGCCTTTCCGCTGCTGCAGGCGAACGACCCCATCGCCGCGATGATCGCCATGGGCGCCGCGGCGCGGGCGCGCTACAAGGGCATGGTCGTGGGCGTGACCGGCACGGTCGGCAAGTCGTCCACCATCTCGATGCTGCGCGACCTGCTGCCCGAGCGCGCGCGGGTGCACACCACCATCGACAACTACAACTCGCGCGTCGGCGTGCCTGCCATGCTCGCGAACCTCGGTCCCGACGTGGACGTGTGCATCCTCGAGATGGCGCAGAGCGGCCTGTGGATGGACCGCGGCCCGATCTCGCTGATGGCCCGCCCGCACGTGGCCATCGTCACCGAGATCGGCCTGTCGCAGACCCGGCAGGCGTCGACCGTCGAACTCACGGCCATGTACAAGTCGCGCATCTTCCTCGGGCTGGAGCCCGGAGGCGTGGCGATCGTGCCCGACCACATTCCCTGCCTGCGCCAGGTGGTGGACGCCGCAGCGCTCACGGCGGGCGCGATCTGGGTGGTGGGCAGCGGACCCGACGCCGACGTTCGCATGCTCGAGGCGCGGCCCGAGCCCGGCGGCGGCTGCCGCGTGCGCGTCGCCGTGCCGGGGCGCACCTTCGAGTACCTGTTCCCGGTCGAGAGCGCGGGGCTGGTGCGCAACTCGCTGCTCGCCTTCGCGGCGCTGCTGGCCATGGGCTTCGACGGCGAGGCCGCCTGCGCGCGCATGCCGCGGGTGCGCCTGCCGGCCTCGGTGATGCAGGTGCGCGCGCTGCGCACGCAGGCCGGCGTGCAGGCCACGCTGATCGACGACAGCTGGAACGCCGAGGTCATGTCGATGCGCAACGCGATGGAGTTCGTGCGCACCTGGCAGCGTGCCGACAGCGGTCCGGTGCTGCGCAAGATCGGCGTGCTCGGGCGCATCGTGAACCTCGGCAACGATGCCGAGGCCATGCACCGCAGCCTGGGCCCACCGCTGCTGGCCTCGGGCATCCAGCACCTCGTGACGCACGGCGAGGAGATGCGCTGGCTGCGCGAGGAAGTGCCTGCCGAACTGCTCGGGCCGCACTTCGGCGATGCCGCGCAGCTCGCGCTCTACCTCGGCGGCGTGCTGCGCAATGGCGATCTCGTGCTGGTGAAGGGCGACCGCGTCGGCTCCGACTTCGGCAGCATCCCGGAACTCCTGCAAAGGCTATGACGCTGCTGCACACGCTTCGAAGACTGCGCTTCGTGCTGCTTCTCGTGGCGCTGGCGCAGACCGCCTGCGCACAGCGCACCGGGCCCGACGTGCCCCGCGTCTTCGCCGCCGGCGCCGACGAGGTGCTGTACTGGAACCAGCCCGCCGACCGCGCGCACTGCCCCGACCGCATGGGCTTCCTGTGGGTGCAGGCCGCGGAGGGGCCGTCGTGCATCCGCTACTTCGCGAGCGACGACATCGACGGCGCGCGCATCGCCATCGTGCAGTTCTCGGGCGACCGCGACGGCGTGATGGACCAGGCCCCCACGCGCATTCCCGGCAACACCGAGGAGCTGCGCACGCTCGACGCGCAGCGCAGCCGCGACCGGGCGGGGGTGCCGTGGATCTTCATGGCGCGGCCGGGCACCTACGGCTCCTCGGGCGACCACCGCAAGCGCCGCCAGCTCGTGGAGTTCCACGCGCTCGATGCTGCGCTCGACGCGCTCATGCAGCGCCACCGGCTGCAGCGCATCGTCATCGTCGGCCACAGCGGCGGCGCCACCGCGGGAGCCGCGCTGCTCACGATGGGGCGCACGCGCATCGCCTGCGCGGTGCTCACCTCGGGCGCCTACGGCCTGCTGGAGCGCGCGCGCATGCTGGGCCGCTCGAGGGACGGCCGCACCGACACCACCGGCAGCGCGGAGTTCTACGATCCGCTCGACCACGTGGGCGGCATCGCGCGCGACCCGGCGCGGCGCATCGTGCTGATCGGCAGCCGCGAAGACCGCAACACGCCCTTCGTGCTGCAGCAGCGCTTCGCCGATGCCGTGGCCAAGGCCGGCCACGGCATCGAACTGCGCACCCACGCGGCCGAGCCGCCCGACTTCCACGACCTCAAGGACCGCATCGCGCTGCAGACCGCCTCGCAGTGCGCGCGCGAGGCACTCCTTCCCTGATAGCCGGACACATGAGCAATCGAGAACAGAAAAGCAGCATCGCATCGCGCGAGTACGGCCGCATGCCCGACGGCCGCGTGGTCACCGAGTACACCCTCGACAACGGCCTCGGGCTGAGCCTGAGCGCCATCAACGTCGGCGGCATCGTCACCGCGCTGCGCGTGCCCGACCGGCACGGGCGCAGCGGCAGCGTGGTGCTGGGCCTGCCCTCGCTGGCCGACTACCTCGGGCCGCATCCGCACCTGGGAACCATCGTCGGGCGCTACGCGAACCGCATCGCGGGCGGGCGCTTCACGCTCGACGGCAGGGTGCATCAGCTGGGCCTGAACGACGGCCCCAACTCGCTGCACGGCGGCGCTGCGGGCTTCGGCAAGCGCTACTGGGAGATCGAGCCGCTTCCGGCGCAGCAGGCAGGCGCCGACGGCATCGCCCTCGAACTGCGCTACACCAGCGCCGACGGCGAGGAGGGCTATCCGGGCGAAGTGCGGCTCACGGTGCGCTACACGCTGAGCACCAGCGCGAACACCTGGCGCATCGACTACAGCGCCGTCGCCGACAGCCCCACCGTGCTGAACCTGAGCCACCACGACTACTTCAACCTCGCGGGCAGCGGCTCGGTGATGGACCATCGACTGATGCTTCCCGCGAGCCGCTACTGCCCCGTGGACGAGACGCTGATCCCGCTGGGTACCGCCGACGTGGCCGGCACTCCCTTCGACTTCCGCACCGCGACGCACATCGGCGAGCGCATCCGCGAGGGCCACGAGCAGCTGATGCGCGCCCATGGCTACGACCACAACTGGGTGCTCGATCGCACCGGTGCCGCCGGTGCCGCACAGGGCCTCGCGCTCGCGGCCCGGCTGGAGCACGATGCCTCGGGCCGCGTGATGGAGGTGCACACCAGCGAGCCGGGCGTGCAGTTCTACTCGGGCAACTTCCTCGACGGCAGCCTCTTAGGCAGTGCGGGCGCGAGCATCAGGCAGGGCGACGGGCTGTGCCTGGAGACGCAGCACTTCCCCGATTCGCCGAACCGGCCGGAGTTTCCGTCGACGGTGCTGCGGCCCGGCGAACGCTTCCACAGCGCGACCGAGCACCGGTTCGGATTGCTGGGCTGACGCGGCGGCCGGTCAGGCCCGCTCTCTCGCCTCGCTGCGGATGATCTGGTGCAGCGTGCGCAGCAGCACCTCGGGCTGCACCGGCTTGAACATCACCACCAGGCCGCTGGCATAGGCCGCGCGCACGCGCTCGGGGTCGGTGTCGCCCGTGACGAGGATGGTGGGCACGCGGCGGCCCGCGAGCTGGCGCAGTTCGGCGGTGGCCTGGATGCCGTCCTGCGGATCGGCCAGCCGGAAGTCGACGATGAAGGCGTCGAAGCCCTCGGGCGTGGCCCGCACCTGCGCGCAGGCATCGGCCAGTCGGCTGGTGATCTCGATGCGCTCGCAATAGGGCGCGAGCCACATGCGCACGGCTTCGCCAACGGGCTGCTCGTCGTCCAGCAGCAGCACGCGTGGGGGCACGAGCGGGGTTTCCGTCGTGTCGGCACTGGCAGTGTCCGGGGCGGCCGCCGGGGCGAGGGCCAGCGGCGCCGGGGCCGCCGGCGGCCTGCGCGGCAGGTCGACCCAGAACACGCTGCCGCGGTCCTGCTGCGAGCGCACGCCGATCTCGCCGCTGAGCAGGTCGACCAGCCGCTTGACGATCGCCAGCCCGATGCCCAGCCCGCGCGCGACGTCGCGCTGCGGGTTGTCGACCTGGTAGAACTCGTCGAACACGTGCGGCAGGTGCTCGGGCGCGATGCCCAGGCCCGTGTCCCACACGGCCAGCCGCAGGCGGTCGCCGCGCGGCCGGGCGCTCACGAGGATGCCGCCGCTTCGGGTGTACTTGAGCGCGTTGTCCACGAAGTTGGTCAGCACGCGCAGCAGCAGGTCGGGGTCGGTCTGCAGCCATTCGGGTGCGGTGTGGAAGCGCAGCGAGAGGCCCGCCTGCTGGGCGCGGGGCTCGAAGAGCTGCGCGAGCCGCAGGAACAGCGGGTCCACCGCGATCTCCGTCGGCCGGGGCACCACGGTGCCCGCGTCGATCTTGGAGATGTCGAGCATCGCATTGAGCAGGCCGCTGACCGCATCGGTCGCCTGCACCACGCGGCCGGCCACGGGGGCCAGCGGGTGCTCGGCGAGGTCGCGCTCCAGCGAGCGCGAGAACAGCGCCAGCGCATGCACCGGCTGGCGCAGGTCATGGCTGGCCGAGGCGAAGAAGCGGCTGCGCTCGCGATTCAGGCGCTGCAGCTCGAAGGACTGGCGCATCAGCTGTTCGCTCAGCAGCTCCTTGTCGATCTGGTCCGAGAGGCTGCGCCGGATGAGCTGGTGCTGCGACAGCGCATAGCGCGCCATCGAGCCGCCGAAGAGCAGGCCGACCACGCAGGCGAACCAGCCGTCGGTGCCGCCCATCCACGCGAAGCGCGTCACCACGCCCAGCGTGAGCGGAACGGTGACCACCGGCACCATCGCGCGCCAGGTGGCGATCACCGGCACCGAGCCCATCAGCACGGCGAACATGCCCAGCAGCAGGATCAGGATGCGCGAGGGCGACTCGGTGCCGGGTGGCATCAGGGCCCAGGGCGCCAGCGTCCACATGGCCATGTAGGTGCCCAGCGGCAGCATGAAGCGCCATGCGCCGTCGGGTTGGCGCAGGGTGAATTCGGGTTCGGGATAGAGGCGCGCGTTCCAGCGCATGAACAGCAGCCGCAGGCCGAGCAGCGCGCAGGTCGCGATGCCCCAGGTCAGCGCGCCGATGCCTCGCGTCATCCAGAAGAACACGGCCGCCATCGCGATGGCGGCCGCAAGCGCCGTCAGCACCGTGGGCGGGCCCATCACGAACATGCGCCGCAGCAGGCGTTCGCGGACCAGCTGGGCATGGGAGTCGGCGATGCCGGGCGGGGCGTCGGTGCCCGCGATCGTGCCGTCCGCCACGGAGGAGGTTGAGCCCTGCGTACTCATGGGCGGCAGTGTAAGGGGGCGGTGTGTGCCCTCCGGGTCAATAGAGGCTGTAGTGGTAGTCGTAGCTGCGCATCCACAGCCGCGGCTTTCGAGGCTCGTCGAAGCTCAGCTGCAGGAGATTGCGCGGGTGCGCCGTGTCGATCAGCAACTGCTTTTCGCTTTCGGGGGAGGCGGCCTGCGAAAGGGCGAAGCGCTTGAACACGCTGGTCAGGGCGGCTTGCGCGGTCTGCGGCCTGTAGTCGTCGTCCAGCAGCAGTTCGGGCTCGGCGATGCGCTCCTGATGCAGCCAGTACCAGACGCCCTCGTTGGGCGTCGCGGGCTGCGCGCCGGGGTTGCCATGGTCGCCCGTGGTGTTGGGCGGCTCATCGGCGATCACGCCCTCAGGGTCCCAGGCCAGCGCGCCAAGGCCGTCGCCGATTTCGACGAACACCGCCACGCTGCGGCGGTAGCGGGCGAGCACGGGCGGCGGCAGCAGCTCGTCGAGGCTGGGCGCTCCTCCATCGCCGCTGCTGTAGCCCCCGAGTCCGAGCAGCAGGCCCGCAGCCGTCTGCAGGTCGTGGGGCTGCAGGAAGTACGAATTCCCGATCTCGATGTGGATCTCTGACAGCACCTCGCGCAGCGGCGAGGGCAGCGAGGTGCCCAGGCGGGCTTCGGCTTCGAGCAGGGCGGCTTCGGCCGTGGTGCCGACAGGCAGGGTGGTCGCGCCGAGTTCCACCAATGGGGAGAGATCGGCAAAGGCGCGGATCCGGTCGACCAGGGGTTTGCCTTGGTCGTAGAGAGGATGGGAGAGCCGGGCCATGTCGAGCACGGACCAGCGCCTCTTGAACGAAGCGGATTTCCCTTGCGTGTCGACGTGCGAGCCGCGCAGTTCGAGCTGCTGGAGTCCTGCAGGCAGGTCGAACGCGACGGCGGGATGCTTCTTCAGGCCGGGCAGCGCGGACGTGTGCTCCAGCCGGGCGATGGCCCTGCCATCTGCAAGCACGTCGGCATGTACCTGCTCGCCGACCTGCAGCCAGGGGTGGATGCCTGCCCGACCCTTCACCGCCCCCTGGGACGGCGTGGTCTTCGTGAAGATTCTGGAGAAGAGATTGCCGAGGGCAGAAGATGGAGTCGCTGGCATGTTCGATGTCTGTATGTCGCCTCCGCAGTCGATGCGCAGGTGCCGTGAAGCGGGACGCAGAGTATCGTTTCACGAAACTTCCCCATGCACTTCACTTCGACTTCACCGGCCGGGGGCACACTGCGTCCCGACAGCGGTTCGGCGCTGGTAGAGGCAAAAAAAGGGAGGGGGGAACAACACCGCTCAGGGACCGCCTCGATGCCAGCCGCTGTCGCCATTCACCCGGCGTGTTCAAGGCCCTCGAGCCTTGAACACCGCCACAACCACTCGAGCTCCCGTTCTCCTCAGGCCGTCGGCGACAGGCGCCGCCGCGCCTTGACGGCCGATGCCAGTCCTTCGAGCACAGGCACCGTCTGCGCGAAGCCGATGCAGGCGTCGGTGATCGACACGCCGTGCTTCAGCGGCACGCCGGGCTTCAGGTCCTGCCGTCCTTCTTCCAGGTGGCTCTCGATCATCACGCCGGTGATGCGGCGCTCGCCGGCGGTGATCTGCGCCGCCACGTCCTCGGCCACCACGATCTGGCGCTGGTGCTGCTTGCTGCTGTTGCCGTGCGAGACGTCGATCATCACCTGCGGGCGCAGGCCGTTGGCCAGCAGCGCCTCGCAGCTGGCGGCGACGTCGGCGGCCGAGTAGTTGGGCGCCTTGCCTCCGCGCAGGATCACGTGGCAGTCGTCGTTGCCGCGGGTTTCGAAGATCGCGGACATGCCCATCTTGGTCATGCCCATGAAGGCGTGCGGCGCGCGGGCCGCGAGGATGGCGTCGGCCGCGACCTTCACGCTGCCGTCGGTGCCGTTCTTGAAGCCCACGGGGCAGCTCAGGCCCGAGGCCAGCTGCCGGTGGCTCTGGCTCTCGGTGGTGCGCGCGCCGATGGCGCCCCAGGCGATCAGGTCGGCGATGAACTGCGGGCTCAGCAGGTCGAGGAACTCGGTGCCGGTCGGCAGGCCCAGCGTGGTCAGCTCCAGCAGCAGGCGGCGCGCGCGCTCCAGTCCTTCGTTGATCGCGAAGCTGCCGTCCAGGTGCGGGTCGTTGATGTAGCCCTTCCAGCCTACGGTGGTGCGCGGCTTCTCGAAGTAGGCGCGCATCACGATGAGCAGGTCGTCCTGCAGCGAATCGGCGACCTTCTTCAGGCGCTGTGCGTATTCGATGGCCTGGTCGTGGTCATGGATGGAGCAGGGGCCGACCACCACCACCAGCCGGTCGTCGCGCCCGTGCAGCACGTCGGCGATCTCCGCGCGGCTGCGCTCGACCAGCGCCAGCGTGTTGTCGCGAACCGGCACGCGCTCCTGCAGCAGCGCGGGCGTGATGAGCGGCCGCACCGCGCCGATGCGCACGTCGTCGATGCGCGTGGTGTCGAGCGTGCTGTCGCGGGAGCCGATTTCGGCATCGTGGAGGGGGTCGTCGAGGCGGGGCATGGTCGTTGTTGCGGTTTCCGGTGGATGCCTCGATTGTCCCCTCGACGTGGCCCGGCCTTTCCGGAAGCTGCTCAGCCCGCGAACAGCGCAGCCGGCACGCCCGGGCTGTCGATGCGCACCCTGAAGAGCCCACCCGCCAGCGGTTCGGCCGCTTCCTGCTCGGGCGTGAGGCCGTTGCGTGCGGTCGTGATGTAGAGCGTGCGCAGGTCGGCGTCGCCGAAGGCGCAGTCGGTGACGTGGCTCGCGGGTATGGCGATGCGGCACAGCTCGGCCGCGCTCACCGGGTCGTGGCAGGTGACGCAGGAGCCGCCCCAGTGCGCGATCCACAGGCGGCCTGCGGCATCGGTGGTCATGCCGTCGGGCAGTCCGTCGGGCTTGGGGAAGCGGTGCCACACGCGGCGGTTCGACACGGTGCCTGCTTCCATGTCGAAGTCGTAGGCGTACAGGTTGTTGAGTACCGTGTTGTTGAAGTACATGGTGCGGCCGTCGGCCGACCAGGTCGGGCCGTTGGTCACTTCGAAGCCGTCGTCGTGCTTCGCGCAGCGGCCGTCGGCGTCGTAGCTGTAGAGCGCGCCGGTGGGGGCCTTGCAGTCGAAGTCCATGCTGCCGGCCCAGAAGCGGCCGCGCGCGTCGCACTTGCCGTCGTTGAAGCGGTTGCCGGTGCGTTCGGGCTCTGGCTGGTGCAGGTAGCGCGGCTTCGCCTCGTCGCCGGGCGCGGTGGTGTCGACGAGCGCGAAGCCGCGGCGCAGCGTGACGAAGAGGCCGGGCGCCGATGCGCGCTCGGCGATGGCGGTGATCTCCTCGTCGAAGTGCCAGGTGCGCTGCGCGCCGGTGGCCGGGTCGTAGCGGAAGAGGCGCGGCGTGAGGATGTCGATCCAATACAGCGCCTGCTCGCGCTGCGACCACATGGTGCCTTCGCCAAGGTTGGCGCCGGCGGGCCAGATGCATTCGGCCTGGCCGATGACGGAAGGAGAGGGAACGGGGCTGATTGTCTCTTTGCTCATTGGTCTTCTTTCCTGTTCGTGTCTGTCTTCTTGACGCGGCGGATCGTATCAAGGCATATTGATAACCGAAATCGAAAATCACGGCATCGATTGATATCTGTATTGCAATATCTCTCGATGCCCATTCCGGAGACTTTTCTTGAATTCCCCCCAGCTTTCCATTCATCCGAGCCTGAAGGGCCGCACCGTGTTCGTCACCGGCGGAGGCAGCGGCATCGGCGCGGCGATCGTCACCGCTTTTGCGGAACAGGGTGCGCGCGTGGCCTTCGTCGACATCGCCGAAAGTGCCAGCGCGGCACTCGCGCGGCAGATCGAGGAGTCCGGCCATGCCGCGCCGTGGTGGCGCGCCTGCGACGTGCGCGACATCGCCGCGCTGCAGAAGGCCATCGCCGATGCGGCGGCCGAGTTCGGCGACTTCGCGGTGCTGGTCAACAACGTGGCGAGCGATGACCGCCACACGCTCGAATCGGTCACTCCCGAGTACTACGACAACCGCATGGCCATCAACGAGCGGCCCGCGCTCTTCGCCATCCAGTCGGTGGTGCCGGGCATGCGAAGGCTGGGTTTCGGGTCGGTGATCAACCTGGGCTCCACCGGCTGGCAGACCAAGGGCTCGGGCTATCCCTGCTACGCGATCGCGAAGTCGTCGGTGAACGGCCTCACCCGCGGCCTCGCGGTAGACCTGGGCCGCGACCGCATCCGCATCAACACCGTCTCGCCCGGCTGGGTGATGACCGAGCGGCAGGTCAAGCTGTGGCTCGACGACGAAGGCGAGCAGGCCCTCAAGCGCAACCAGTGCCTGCCCGACAAACTGATGCCGGAAGACATCGCCCGCATGGTGCTGTTCCTCGCGTCCGACGACTCGAAGATGTGCACGGCCCAGGAGTTCACCGTCGACGCCGGGTGGACCTGAGGTATCGGAAGAGATCGGACAGGCGTACGCGAAGGGCGCAAGGGCTGTCCGATCCCGCATCCGGAGATCAGTCGATCTCCATCTCCAGCTTGCGCCCGTAGACGCTGACGCTCGCCGTCTTCAGCGCCTTCATCATCACCTTCGCCGCCGGTGACAGAAGCCGGTCGGTGCGCGTGATGATGCCGAAGGCGTCCATGTGGCAGGGCATGTCCAGCGGCAGCAGCGACACGATGCCGTGCGAGGCGTAGTAGCGCGCCACGTCGGTCGCGAGCACCGCCACCATGTCGCTCTGCTGCAGCATGCGCGTGATGAAGAGCAGCGCCGGGCTCTCGATGGTGTTGGTGGGCGGAGCGAGGCCTTCCTCCTGGAACATGAGCTCGAAGCGGTGGCGCAGCACGCTGCCTGCGGGCGGCACGATCCAGCCGGCGCCCACCACGTCGCGCAGCGTGAGGCCGCTCACGCCCAGCAGCGGATGGCCGGGGCGCACCAGCGCGCACACGGGCTCCTCGCTGAGTGCCTCGTAGCGCAGCTGCGACTTGTCGTGCTCGGCGAAAAGGCGCGCCACCAGGATGTCGAGCTTGCCCTGCTCCAGCCGCTCGATCAGCACCGGGCTGGTCTCGATCTCCAGCGAGACGCGCAGGTCGGGGTGCTCGCGCTTCACCATCGCCACGGCCGGCGGCATCAGCGTGAGGCCGGGCGCGGTGATCGCGCCCACGCTCACTTGGCCGAAGCGTCCGGCCTTGAGCGCGGTGAGCTCGTCATGCGCCTGGTTCAGGCTCGCGAGGGCCACGCGGGCGTGGCGGATCATGGTCTCGCCGTACCAGGTCGGGCGCATGCCGCGCGGCAGGCGTTCGAACAGCGGCACCTCCAGCACGTCCTCCAGGTCTTTCAGCAGTTTGGAGGCCGCGGGCTGCGTCATGTTGAGCACCTGCGCCGCGCGATGGATGTTGCCCTCTTCCGACAGCGCCACGAGCAGCAGCAGCTGGCGGGTCTTGAGGCGGGCGCGGATGAACCAGTGGTTGTAGTTGGTCATGTCTCCGAAGGTCTTGTTCAAACAAAGGACTGATCGGGTTTTCCAGAATCCGGCGATCGATATCTATTTTGCTCAAAAAACGATTGGATCGATATCAAATCTGTTCCTAGACTTCGGACACTCCAATAACAAAAGAGACAAGGTCCAGGCCTGCGGTGATCCACGGCGAGCTTCATCAGAACGTGCGGCAGTACATCAACGGCCGCTGGGAAACCAGCGCGACCACCGGTGTAAGCGCCAATCCCTCGGACACCAGCGAGGTGGTGGCCGAGTACGCACGTGCCGATCGCCGCCAGGCGGAGGCGGCCATCCGCGCCGCCACCGAGGCCTTTCCCCACTGGAGCCACAGCACGCCGCAGCGGCGCGCCGACGTGCTCGACCGCATCGGCACCGAGCTGCTCGCGCGCAAGGACGACCTGGGCATGCTGCTGGCGCGCGAGGAGGGCAAGACGCTGACGGAGGCGGTGGCCGAGGTGGCCCGCGCCGGCCAGATCTTCAAGTTCTTCGCCGGAGAAGCACTGCGCGGCGGTGGCGGCGAGAACGTGGCCTCGGTTCGCGCGGGGGTGCAGGTCGACGTCACGCGCGAGCCGGTGGGCGTGGTGGGCCTCATCACCCCGTGGAACTCGCCCTTCGTGGTGCCCGCATGGAAGATCGCGCCCGCGCTGGCCCACGGCAACAGCGTGGTGTTCAAGCCGGCCGAGCTGGTGTCGGGCTGCGGCTGGGCGCTGGCCGAGATCATCAGCCGCGCCGCATTGCCGGCCGGCGCATTCAACCTGGTGATGGGCAGCGGCCGCGAAGCGGGGCAGGCGCTGGTCGACAGCCCGCTGGTCGATGCTCTGAGCTTCACGGGCTCCATGGCCAACGGCGAGCGCATCCTGCAGGCTGCGGCCGCTCGCCGCGCCAAGGTGCAGCTGGAGACCGGCGGCAAGAACGCGCTGGTGGTGCTGGCCGATGCCGACCTCGACCGCGCCGTCGATTGCGCGGTGCAGGGCGCGTATTTCTCCGCCGGCCAGCGCTGCACGGCCTCGAGCCGGCTCATCGTCGAGTCGGCGGTGCACGACGCCTTCGTGGCGAAGCTGCGCCAGCGGCTGAAGACGCTGAAGATCGGCCACGCGCTGGAGCGCGGCGTCGACATCGGCCCCGTCGTCGACGAAGAGCGCCTCGCGCAGGACCTCGCCTGGGTCGACACCGCACGCGAAGAGGGCGCCGAGCACGTGTGGGGCGGCGAGGCGCTGGAGCGCGCCACCACCGGCCACTACATGAGCCCCGCGCTCTTCCTCGCGAAGCCCTCGCACCGCATCGCGCGCGAGGAGATATTCGGCCCGCTGGCCTGCGTGCTGCGCGCCGACGACTACGACGAGGCGCTCGCGCTGTGCAACGACACGCCATTCGGCCTGTGCGCCGGCATCTGCACCAATTCGCTGAAGCACGCGATGCATTTCAGGCGCCATGCCGTGGTCGGCATGACCATGGTCAATCTGCCGACCGCGGGGGTGGACTTCCACGTGCCCTTCGGCGGCCGCAAGGGGTCGGGCTACGGGCCGCGCGAACAAGGGCGCCACGCCGCGGAGTTCTACACGACGGTCAAGACCGGCTACATGCTGGCCTGAGCCGGATGGGGTTTCAGTACGTCAACAGCCAACGCCGACAGGCAAATCCTCGGAAACATCAAGAAGGAGACATTCCCATGACCATGAATCGCCGCACCCTCAACACCGCCCTGGCTGCCGCCGCGCTCGGCGGACTGCTGCCCGCTTCCGTGCTCGCGCAGAAGAAGCTGGTGCTCGGCTTCGCGCAGGTTGGCGCCGAGAGCGAATGGCGCACCGCCAACACCGAGTCGATCAAGTCGTCCGCCAAGGACGCCGGCATCGAGCTCAAGTTCTCCGACGCGCAGCAGAAGCAGGAGAACCAGATCAAGGCCATCCGTTCGTACATCGCCCAGAAGGTGGACGTGATCGCCTTCTCGCCGGTGGTCGAGTCGGGCTGGGAGACCGTGCTGCGCGAGGCCAAGGCCGCGAAGATTCCGGTGGTGCTGACCGACCGCTCCGTCAACACCAAGGACGACTCGCTCTACGTGACCTTCATGGGCTCCGACTTCACCGAGGAAGGCCGCAAGGCCGGCCGCTGGCTGGTGGAGAAGATGAAGGACCAGAAGGGCGACGTGAACATCGTCGAGCTGCAGGGCACCGTGGGCTCGGCACCGGCCATCGACCGCAAGAAGGGCTTCGAGGAAATCATCAAGGCCGACCCGAAGTTCAAGATCATCCGCTCGCAGACCGGCGACTTCACGCGCGCCAAGGGCAAGGAGGTGATGGAGGCCTTCCTGAAGGCCGAGGGCAAGAAGATCAACGTGCTCTACGCGCACAACGACGACATGGCCATCGGCGCCATCCAGGCCATCGAGGAAGCCGGCCTGAAGCCCGCGAAGGACATCGTGATCATCTCCATCGACGGCGTGAAGGGCGCCTTCGAGGCCATGATCGCCGGCAAGCTCAACGTGTCGGTTGAGTGCAGCCCGCTGCTCGGCCCGCAGCTGATGCAGGCGGTGAAGGACATCAAGGACGGCAAGACGCTGCCCAAGCGCATCGTGACGGTCGAGAGCATCTTCCCCATGGAAGTCGCAGCCAAAGAGTTTCCCAACCGGAAGTATTGAGTACTCCCCCAGGCTGCGCGGCACTTCGTGTCCGCTTCGCCAACCCCCTCGCCGGGGGCAACACCTGCGGCCCGGCGAAGCCGGTTCCCCGGTGTTCCTGGAAAAGATATAGCACCCATCGAAAAAAACGGATCGAACATGAAACGCAACTTCCTCAAGGCATCGCTCGCAGGCGTCGCGCTGGCCATCGTCGGCTTCTCGCCGCTGGCCAGCGCGCAGGACAAGGGCCTGATCGCCATTTCCATGCCCACCAAGTCGTCGGCGCGATGGATCGCGGACGGCGCCAACATGGTCAAGTACTTCAAGGACAAGGGCTACAAGACCGACCTGCAGTACGCCGAAGACGACATCCCCAACCAGCTCGCGCAGATCGAGAACATGGTGACCAAGGGCTCGAAGGTGCTGGTCATCGCCGCCATCGACGGGACCACGCTGTCGGACGTGCTGCAGAAGGCGGCCGACAAGGGCGTGAAGGTCATCGCCTACGACCGGCTCATCAAGGGCTCGAAGAACGTCGACTACTACGCCACCTTCGACAACTTCCAGGTGGGTGTGCTGCAGGCGCAGTCGATCGAGAAGTCGCTCGACCTGAAGGGCGGCAAGGGTCCGTTCAACATCGAGCTCTTCGGCGGCTCGCCCGACGACAACAACGCCTTCTTCTTCTACAACGGCGCGATGTCGGTGCTCGACCCCTACATCAAGGGCGGCAAGCTGGTGGTGCGCAGCAAGCAGATGGGCATGGACAAGGTCGGCACGCTGCGCTGGGACGGCGCCGTGGCGCAGGCGCGCATGGACAACCTGCTGTCGGCCTTCTACACCAAGGACCGCGTCGATGCGGTGCTGTCGCCGTACGACGGCCTTTCGATCGGCATCCTGTCGTCGCTCAAGGGCGTGGGCTACGGCTCGGCCTCGCAGCCGATGCCGGTGGTCACGGGGCAGGACGCGGAGATTCCTTCGATCAAGTCGATCCTGCGCAAGGAGCAGACCTCCACCGTGTTCAAGGACACGCGCGAGCTGGCCAAGGTGACGGTGGCGATGGTGGACGCGATGCTCTCGGGCAAGACGCCCGAGGTGAACGACACCAAGACCTACAACAACGGCATCAAGGTCGTGCCCTCGTACCTGCTCAAGCCCGTGAGCGTGGATGCGTCGAACTGGAAGCAGGTGCTGGTCGACAGCGGCTACTACAAGGAAAGCCAGATCAAGTGAGCGTGCACGGTCGCACTGCCGATGCCGCCATCCTGGAGATGCGCGGCATCACGAAGACGTTTCCCGGCGTGAAGGCGCTGAGCAACGTCAACCTCAGCGTGCGCGCGGGGGAGATCCACGCGGTGGTCGGGGAGAACGGCGCGGGCAAGTCGACGCTCATGAAGGTATTGAGCGGCGTCTACCCGTGCGACTCCTACACCGGCGAGATCTTCTTCGAGGGCGAGGAGCGCCGCTTCAGGGGCATCGCCGACAGCGAGAAGCTCGGCATCATCATCATCCACCAGGAGCTGGCGCTGGTGCCGCTGCTGTCCATCGCCGAGAACATCTTCCTCGGCAACGAGCTTGCCAACGGCGCCGGCGTGATCGACTGGTTCGCCGCCTATGCGAAGACGCGCGAGCTGCTCGCCAAGGTGGGCCTGAAGGAGCCGCCCACCACGCTGGTGACCGACCTGGGCGTGGGCAAGCAGCAGCTCGTCGAGATAGCGAAGGCGCTGGCCAAGGAGGTGAAGCTGCTGATCCTCGACGAGCCCACCGCCAGCCTCAACGAGAACGACAGCGACGCGCTGCTGATGCTGCTGCTGGAGCTCAAGCGCCAGGGCATCGCGTCGATCCTCATCTCGCACAAGCTCAACGAGATCGCCAAGGTGGCCGACGCCATCACCGTGCTGCGCGACGGCGCGACCGTGGAGACCATGGACTGCCGCGGCCAGCCGATCAGCGAGGACCGCATCATCCGCGGCATGGTGGGACGCGACATGGCGCACCGCTATCCGCAGCGCGACCCTAAGATCGGCAGCACCGTGTTCGAGGTGCGCGACTGGCGCGTGCACCACGCGCTGCACGCCGACCGCGAGCAGATCAAGGGCGTGAGCCTGAACGTGCGCCAGGGCGAGATCGTCGGCATCGCGGGCCTCATGGGCGCGGGCCGAACCGAGCTGGCGATGAGCATCTTCGGCCGCTCCTACGGCCAGCGCATCAGCGGCTCTGTGTTCATGCACGGCAAGCCGGTGGACGTGAGCACGGTGCGCAAGGCCATCGACCATGGCATCGCCTACGTCACCGAAGACCGCAAGGGCCTCGGGCTGGTGCTGGAGGAAGACATCCGCAAGAACATCAGCCTCGCGAACCTCGATGCGATCGCCGACAGATCGGTGATCGACCACGGGCGCGAGTTCAAGGTGGCCAACGAGTACCGCAAGGCGCTCAACATCCGCTGCTCGGGCATCGAGCAGCTGGTGGTCAACCTCTCGGGCGGCAACCAGCAGAAGGTGGTGCTGAGCAAGTGGCTCTTCACGAAGCCCGAACTGCTGATCCTCGACGAGCCCACGCGCGGCATCGACGTGGGCGCCAAGTACGAGATCTACACCATCATCGACAGGCTTGCCAGCGAGGGCAAGGGCATTCTCATGATTTCTTCCGAACTGCCGGAGCTGCTCGGCATGTGCGACCGCATCTACGTGATGAACGAGGGGCGCTTCGTCGCCGAGTTTCCGGCTGCAGAAGCCTCGCAGGAGCGCATCATGCATGCCATCGTGAGTTCAGGGAGTTCCGTCCATGTCGCATCCTGAAGTCAACGTGGCGAAGCCGGCAGTGCCGGCGCAGGAAGGAGCCGCGGCGCGGCTGCACGCGGGGTTCCTGAAGAACAACCTGCGCGAGTACGGCATGCTGATCTCGCTGGTCGCGATCATGGTGCTGTTCCAGGTGCTGACCGACGGCACGCTGCTGCGGCCGCTCAACCTCACCAACCTGCTGCTGCAGAACAGCTACGTGGTCATCATGGCGCTGGGCATGCTGCTGGTGATCGTGGCGGGGCACATCGACCTGTCGGTGGGCTCGGTGTGCGGCTTCATCGGCGCGCTGGCTGCGGTGCTGATGGTGGAGTACGACTGGCATTTCGTGCCGACGGCACTGGTGAGCATCCTCGCGGGCGCGGTCATCGGCGCGGCGCAGGGCTGGTTCGTGGCCTTTCGCAAGATCCCGTCGTTCATCGTCACGCTCGCGGGCATGCTGGTGTTCAAGGGGCTGACGCTGGCGCTGCTGGCGGGGCAGTCGGTGGGGCCGTTCCCGGTGGAATTCCAGCGGCTGAGCTCGGGCTTCATTCCCGACCCGCTGGGCGGCGACACCTTCCGCACCACCTCGCTGATCGTGGGCGCGCTGGCCGCCGTGGCGCTGGTGTTCTTCAAGATGCGCGGGCGCGCCAAGCTG
This sequence comes from Variovorax sp. 22077, assembly GCF_052044195.1. NCBI lineage: Bacteria > Pseudomonadati > Pseudomonadota > Betaproteobacteria > Burkholderiales > Comamonadaceae > Variovorax > Variovorax sp. 22077. Next base: position 58,045 of record NZ_JBQEQC010000015.1, on the reverse strand, counting down.
GCGGCGCACGGCATGGAGCAGGAGCCCTACGCCTTCTTCCTGGTGAAGAACCTGTTCTTCGCGGCCATCATCCTGTTCTTCAGCTACCTGCTGTCGACCTACAAGGGCCTGCCCAACGTGCTGATCGTGATGGCGGTGCTGATCGTGGTGTACGACTTCGTCATCAACCGCACCACCGTCGGCCGGCGAATCTACGCGCTGGGCGGCAACGAGAAGGCGGCGCGCCTGTCTGGCGTGAAGACGCAGCGGCTCGCGTTCCTGACCTTCGTGAACATGGGCGCACTCGCGGCGCTGGCGGGCCTCGTGTTCGCGGCGCGGCTCAACACAGCCACGCCCAAGGCCGGCCTGGGCTTCGAGCTCGACGTGATCGCGGCCTGCTTCATCGGCGGCGCCTCCGCTTCGGGCGGGGTGGGCAAGGTGATGGGGGCGGTGATCGGCGCCTTCATCATGGGCGTGATGAACAACGGCATGTCGATCCTGGGCATCGGCATCGACTACCAGCAGGTCATCAAGGGACTGGTGCTGCTGGCCGCGGTGTTCATCGACGTCTACAACAAGAACAAGTGAAGCACGGCACATGGCAGACGCAAGCGCCAGCCCCGTTCTCCAGCTCAGGGGCATCCACAAGCAGTTCGGCGGCATCCCGGTGCTGCGCGACGTCCGGCTCGATCTTTATCCGGGCGAGATCCACGCGCTCATGGGGCAGAACGGCGCTGGCAAGTCGACGCTGATCAAGGTGCTTACGGGCGTGCTGCCGTCCAGCGGCGGCGAGATGCTGCTCGAAGGCAAGCCGATCCGCGCGCATTCGCCGCTGGAGGCGCAGAAGCTGGGCATCAGCACCGTCTACCAGGAAGTGAACCTGTGCCCGAACCTTTCGGTGGCGGAGAACGTGTTCGCCGGGCGCTATCCGCGCAAGGGCGCGGTGCAGGGCTTCCGCATCGACTGGGCCGCGGTGAACCGGCGCGCCGAGGAGCTGCTGGCGCGCATCGGGCTCGACATCGACGTGACCCGGCTGCTGTCGAGCTACTCGGTGGCGGTGCAGCAGATGGTGGCCATCGCGCGGGCGCTGGGCGTGTCTTCGAAGGTGCTGATCCTCGACGAGCCCACGTCCAGCCTCGACGACGACGAGGTCGAGAAGCTCTTCGACGTGCTGCGGCGGCTGCGCGCCGAGGGGTTGGCCATCGTCTTCGTGACGCACTTCCTCAACCAGATGTACGCGGTGTCGGACCGCATCACCGTGCTGCGCAACGGCGCATGGATCGGCGAGTGGAAGGCGGCCGATCTCGGGCCGCAGGCGCTGATCGCCGCGATGCTCGGGCGCGAGCTCGCTGCGCAGTCGGCGAGGCCGGCCGCGCTGCCTTCGTTCGACGAGGCCGCCCCCGCGCTGCTCCAGATCGAGGGCCTGGGGCAGGCGGGCCAGCTGCAGGCGACCGACCTGCGCGTGCGCGCGGGCGAGGTCGTCGGCATCGCGGGACTGCTCGGCGCCGGCCGCACCGAACTCGCACGGCTGCTGTTCGGACTGGAGACGCCGGACCGCGGCGTGCTCAAGGTCGACGGCCGCAGCCTCAGCTTCTCGAACCCGGCCGATGCGATCCGCGAAGGGCTGGCGCTGTGCCCCGAGGAGCGCAAGACGGACGGCATCGTCGCCGAGCTGTCGGTGCGCGAGAACATCGCGCTGGCGCTGCAGGCACGGCTGGGCACGAGGCGCTTTCTCTCGCATGCGGAGCAGACGGCGATGGCGGAGAAGTTCGTCGCGTCGCTCGGCATCAAGACCGCGAGCGTCGATACGCCGATCGGGCTGCTCTCGGGCGGCAACCAGCAGAAGGCCGTGATCGCGCGCTGGCTCGCGACCGAGCCGCGCCTGCTGATCCTCGACGAGCCCACGCGGGGCATCGACGTGGCGGCCAAGCAGGAGATCATGGAAGAGATCCTGCGGCTGGCGAAGGCCGGCATGGCGGTGATCTTCATTTCCTCGGAGATGAGCGAGGTGGTGCGCGTGGCGCATCGCATCGTGGTGCTGCGCGACAGGAAGAAGGTGGGCGAGCTGCCGGGCGGTTCGACCGAGGATGAGGTGTACGAAATGATTGCGGCAGCATGAAGTCCTTCCTGTTCTTCTCCCTCCCCTTCCGGGGGAGGGCTGGGGTGGGGGCAGACGGCCTTCACCTTCGCGCCGCGTTCGAGGCCGCATGCCCCCATCCCAGCCTTCCCCCAGAGGGGGAAGGAGCAAGGCAGAACACATGAACCGCCTTTCATCTCTCATGAGCCATCGCCTCGCGTGGCCCATCGTCACGCTGCTGCTCCTGCTGGCGGTGAACACCGCCTTCAACGCCAGCTTCCTGCACCTCGAATGGCGCGAAGGCCATCTCTACGGCAGCCTCGTCGACATCCTCAACCGCGCCGCGCCGCTGGTGCTGGTGTCGCTCGGCATGACCCTGGTGATCGCCACCCGCGGCATCGACATCTCGGTGGGCGCCGTGGTGGCCATCGCGGCGGCGCTCGCGGCCTGGATGATCGGCGGCTCGGTCTCCAGCGACACGAGCCGCTTTCCGATGCCGCTCGCGATCCTCGCGGCCATCGGCATCGCGCTGGTGTGCGGGCTGTGGAACGGCCTGCTGGTGGCGAAGGTGGGCATGCAGCCCATCATCGCGACGCTGATCCTGATGGTGGCGGGGCGCGGCATCGCGCAGCTGATCGCCGACGGGCAGATCATCACCATCTACTACAAGCCCTTCTTCTTCCTCGGCAGCGGCTACCTGCTGGGGCTGCCGTTCTCGCTGTTCATCGTGGCGGCCGTGTTCGTGCTGCTGTACCTGGCCATCACGCGCACGGCGCTGGGGCTCTTCATCCAGGCGGTGGGCATCAACCCGACGGCGGCGCGCGTGGCGGGCGTGCAGGCACGGCGGCTGATCGTCGGCGCCTATGCGTTCTGCGGCGCCTGCGCGGGCGTGGCGGGCTTGCTCATCAGCTCCAACGTCAAGAGCGCGGACGGCAACAACGCGGGCCAGCTCATCGAGCTCGACGCGATCCTGGCGGTGACGCTGGGCGGCACCGCGCTCACCGGCGGACGCTTCAGCCTCGTGGGCAGCGTGATCGGCGCGCTCATCATCCAGACGCTGACCTACGCGATCTACTCGCTGGGCGTGCCGCCGGAGATCAACCTGGTGGTGAAGGCGGGCGTGGTGTTCGTGGTAATGCTGCTGCAGTCGCCGGAGTTCAGGTCGCAGGTGCGCACGCTGGTGCAGCGGCCGGCGCATGAAGGAGCGAAGGCATGAGCGCGGTGATCGAGACTGCACGCCCGGCCCAGCCCGCTTCCGCAGACGGAAGGCGCGGCAGAGGGAGCCGGGGGCTCAATCCGAAATACCTGCCGCTGGCGGCGACCATCTCGCTGTTCGTGCTGGTGGCCACGCTGGGCTCGGTGTTCTACGACGGCTTCTTCTCGGCGCAGGTGTTCCTCAACCTGCTGATCGACAACGCCTTCCTCATCGTCGTGGCGGTGGGCATGACCTTCGTGATCCTCTCGGGCGGCATCGACCTCTCGGTGGGCTCGGTGATCGCGCTCACCACCATGGTGTCGGCCTCCCTGGTGGAGAAGCACGGCTGGAGCCCGGCCATCGTGATTCCGCTGGTGCTCGTCATGGGCACGGCATTCGGTGCCTTCATGGGGGTGCTCATCGAGCGCTTCAGGCTGCAGCCCTTCATCGTCACGCTGGCGGGCATGTTCCTGGCGCGGGGGCTTTGCTACCTCATCAGCATCGACTCGATCAGCATCACCAACGAGTTCTACTCCGAGGTCTCGCAGATCCGCATTCCGGTGTGGGGCGAGGCCTCGGTGTCGATCAGCGCGGTGATCGCCATCGTGGTGCTGCTGGCGGCGATCTTTCTCGCGCACTGCACCCCGTTCGGGCGTGCGGTGTATGCCATCGGCGGCAGCGAGCAGTCGGCGGTGCTGATGGGGCTGCCGGTGCGCCGCACCCTGATCGGCGTGTACACGCTCTCGGGCTTCTGCTCGGCGCTGGCGGGCGTGATCTTCACCTTCTACATGCTCTCGGGCTACGGCCTGCATGCGGTCGGGCTGGAGCTCGACGCGATCGCGGCGGTGGTGATCGGCGGCACGCTGCTGACCGGCGGCGTGGGCTACGTGGCGGGCACGCTCTTCGGCGTGCTGATGCTGGGCATCATCCAGACGCTCATCTCCTTCGACGGCACGCTGAGCTCGTGGTGGACGCGCATCGTTGTCGGCGCGCTGCTGTTCGTGTTCTGCCTGCTGCAGCGCTTCTTCACATCGCGCGCACCGCGGCGCTGACCTTCCTTTTTCTCCCCCTCTCTCCCTCAGGACAACTCGCATGCCGGACACCCCTCCGAAGAAACTGCGCTCGACCGAATGGTTCGGCTCGGCCGACAAGAACGGCTTCATGTACCGAAGCTGGATGAAGAACCAGGGCATCCCGGACCATGAATTCGATGGCCGCCCGATCATCGGCATCTGCAACACCTGGTCGGAGCTCACGCCCTGCAACGCGCACTTCCGCAAGATTGCCGAGCACGTGAAGCGCGGCATCTCGGAGGCCGGCGGCTTCCCGGTGGAGTTCCCGGTGTTCTCCAACGGCGAATCGAACCTGCGGCCCACCGCGATGCTCACGCGCAACCTCGCGAGCATGGACGTGGAAGAGGCCATCCGCGGCAACCCGGTCGATGCGGTGGTGCTGCTCACCGGCTGCGACAAGACCACGCCCGCGCTCCTGATGGGCGCCGCGAGCTGCGACATCCCGGCCATCGTGGTCACCGGCGGGCCGATGCTCAACGGCAAGCTCGAGGGCAAGAACATCGGCTCCGGCACGGCCGTGTGGCAGCTGCACGAATCGCTGAAGGCGGGCGAGATCAACCTGCACCAGTTCCTCTCGGCCGAAGGCGGCATGTCGCGCTCGGCGGGCACCTGCAACACCATGGGCACGGCCTCGACCATGGCCTGCATGGCCGAGGCGCTGGGCGCCTCGCTGCCGCACAACGCGGCGATCCCCGCGGTCGATGCGCGCCGCTACGTGCTCGCGCAGATGTCGGGCATGCGCGTGGTGGAGATGGCGAAGGAGGGGCTCACGCTGTCGAAAATCCTCACGCGCGAGGCCTTCGAGAATGCGATCCGCGTCAATGCGGCCATCGGCGGATCGACCAACGCGGTGATCCACCTGAAGGCGATCGCCGGGCGCATCGGCGTCGATCTGGAACTGGAGGACTGGACGCGCATCGGCAGCCACACGCCGACCATCGTCGACCTGATGCCCTCGGGCCGCTTCCTGATGGAGGAGTTCTATTACGCGGGCGGCCTGCCCGCGGTGCTGCGCCGCCTGGGCGAGGCCGGCCTGCTGCCGCACCCCGGCGCGCTCACGGTGAACGGCCAGTCGCTCTGGGACAACGTACGCGATGCGCCCAGTCTCGACGACGAGGTGATCCGTCCGCTCGACAGGCCGCTGATCGCCGACGGCGGCATCCGCATCCTGCGCGGCAACCTGTCGCCCCGCGGCGCGGTGCTCAAGCCCTCGGCGGCCTCGCCGGAGCTGCTGAAGCACCGCGGCCGTGCGGTGGTGTTCGAGAACCTGGAGCACTACAAGGAGCGCATCGTCGACGAAGACCTCGACGTCGACGCGAGCTGCGTGCTGGTGCTCAAGAACTGCGGCCCCAAGGGCTACCCCGGCATGGCCGAGGTCGGCAACATGGGGCTGCCGCCGAAGCTGCTGCGCCAGGGCATCAAGGACATGGTGCGCATCTCCGACGCGCGCATGAGCGGCACGGCCTACGGCACCGTGGTGCTGCACGTCGCGCCCGAGGCGGCCGACGGCGGGCCGCTGGCGGCGGTGCGCGACGGCGACTGGATCGAGCTCGACTGCGATGCCGGCCGCCTGCACCTCGACATCAGCGACGAGGAGCTCGCTTCGCGCCTGGCTTCGCTCACCGCGTCCGACAAGCAGCCGATGAGCACGCGCGGCGGCGGCTACCAGAAGCTCTACGTCAACCACGTGCTGCAGGCAGACGAAGGCTGCGACTTCGACTTCCTGGTCGGCTGCCGCGGCGCGGCCGTTCCCCGTCATTCACACTGATCCATCCCTCGACACCATGACCCCCAGATACCGCGGCATCTTCCCGGTGGTGCCCACCACCTTCACCGAACAGGGCGCGCTCGATCTCGAAAGCCAGAAGCGCTGCGTCGACTTCATGATCGACGCGGGCTCCGACGGGCTGTGCATCCTGGCGAACTTCTCGGAGCAGTTCGTGCTGTCGGACGAGGAGCGCGAGGTGCTCACCCGCACCATCCTCGAACACGTGAAGGGCCGCGTGCCGGTGATCGTGACCACCACGCACTACAGCACCAGGGTCTGCGCCGAACGCAGCCGCCGCGCGCAGGACATGGGCGCCGCGATGCTGATGGTGATGCCGCCCTATCACGGCGCGACCTTCCGCGTGCCCGAGCCGCAGATCTACGAGTTCTATGCGCGGCTGTCGGACGCGGTGGGCATCCCGATCATGATCCAGGACGCGCCGGCCAGCGGCACGGTGCTGTCGGCTCCGTTTCTTGCGCGCATGGCGAAGGAGATCGAGCAGGTGGCGTACTTCAAGATCGAGACGCCCGGTGCCGCGTCGAAGCTGCGGGAGCTGATCCGCCTCGGCGGCGATGCCATCGAAGGGCCGTGGGATGGCGAGGAAGCCATCACGCTGATGCCCGACCTCGATGCCGGTGCCACGGGATCGATGACGGGGGGCGGCTATCCGGACGGCATCCGCCCGATCATCGAGGCGCACCGCGCCGGCGACCGCGACAAGGCCTTCGCGCTCTACCAGCAGTGGCTGCCGCTCATCAACTACGAGAACCGCCAGGCCGGTCTGCTGGCGTGCAAGTCGCTGATGAAGGAAGGCGGTGTGATCGCCTGCGAGGCGCCGCGGCATCCGCTGCCGGCCATGCACCCCGACACTCGCGCTGGCCTGATCGAGACCGCGAAGCGGCTCGATCCGTTGGTGCTGCGCTGGGGGAAGTAGGCGAGGAAGAGAGGGGAGGAGCAGCGCGACGGCACTGCCGCGCTGCATGAAGAGAAAGCGAAAGAGAGGGCGAAGGCCTCTCAGGCCTCGGCTTCGCTGGGGTTCGCGCCTTTGGCGCCTTTCGCGTTCTCTTCGAGTTCGCTGACCTGCAGCGACAGGTCGAACAGCTTGGACTTGCTGGCGTAGTAGCGGTCGAGGCGCCACTCCTTCAGGATGTCCATCGCAAGCTGGAAGCTCTTGTAGTCGAGCTCGTAGAGGGTGATGAGTTCGAAGCTTCGTTCGGACTCCAGGGCCAGCACGAGCTGGGCCAGGATCTTGGCCGATTCGTTGGCCGGGTCCGTTTCGATGAATCGGCGAGCGACCTTGATGGCATTCATGAAAAAGAGTTCCTTGGTGGGCAGGGACCGGGAACTATAGCTAGCACATCTCAGGCTTTTGTGACAGAAATATGACAGTAGGGGCATCGCCATCCCCGGGGAAATGGCGATGCCCCTCGCAGGGAAAAGCTGTCAGGTCAGCGCATTGGAGCCGGCATCGGCCGGGGCATGGGCATCGGCCGCGGTTCCATCATGGGCGCTGGCGCGGGCATCACGGTGGTGGTGACCGACTCGCGGATCACGCCGCCGCCCATCACGCTGCCATCGACGCTGGCTGTGGTGTTGCCCATGCTGCCGAGCACGCGTGCCTCGCAGGCAGGGCGGTCGGCGGGCTGCTGAAGGGCGCAGCGCGCGAGCGCATTGGCGCGGTAGTCGGGTGCGCTGGTCAGGCCGCCCTGTGCAGCGGCCTGGCGTGCGGCGCCGGCTTCGCGGATGCATGCTGCGCGGTCCTGCTGGTTGTGGCCGCAGACGGCGAGTTCCTGCTGGTAGGTGCTGTAAGACTCTCCGCGCTTGGGCGGTGCAGCCGAGGCGGCCGCCGAGACTGTCAGTGCCCCGACGGCGAGCACGGTGAAGAGCATCGAACGCTTGTTGCTTTTCATGGATGACTCCTTGAGGTGAGCTGGTTGACCAGGGAGAAGTTGGACTGTGCGAAGCGGCCCGGGTTCACACGATCGACCCGGCCGCTTGTATCCACGTATCAACGCGCCGGGGCGGGTTGCGGCGGAAGCGGCGTCACGGTCTCGCGGATCACGCCGCCGCCCATCACGCTGCCTTCGGTGGTGGTGCGCGGGCCGCCCTTGATGCGGGCCTCGCAGTCGGGCTGCTCGGCGGCGGGCAGTTCGCTGCAGCGAGCAAGCGAATTGACCTGTTCCCGGGCAGGGCTGGGGCTGGTGAGGCCGCCGCGCGAGGCTTCCTGGCGGGCCGCGCCGGCTTCGCGCAGGCATGCAGCGCGATCTTGCTGTACGCCGTCGCAGGTGGCTCGCTCCTTCTGCATGCGGGTTTCGGTGCCGGGCGCCTGTGCGCCGGCCGTCTGCGCACCGAAGACGATGAAGCCGCCGGCTGCGCAAATGGCCGTGGCGGAGAGAACGGAACGAAGGGTTTTTTTCATGCAGGCTCCTTGGTGGGCACGCCCTGCGAGAGGTGCGTGACAGGAGCCTCAGTGTGCTGCCGGCATGGGTTAGGAGTCTGTGGGACAGCCGCACGCCGCCCACCGAGCCGGACTCGCCCTTGCGTGTCGGACATGTCCGGCAGTGGACGGGCCTTCAAACAGGGCGTCGCGCAACCTGCCTTGCCGGGACGCAGACGCCGCCCCCGGAAGGGGGAAGGCGCGCGCGACACGGAGTGCGCGAAGCCTGGGGGCGAGCTTCCTAGCCCGCCGCGATCCGCTGGGCCAGGTGGGCGAGTGCCTCCTCGACCTGGTCGACCAGGATCAGCGAGAGGTCGCCCGGCTGCAGGCGGGCCAGCGCGGCGTCGATGGCCACGAACTCGCCGCGGATCTCGTCAATGTAGCGCGTGCGGGCCGCGCCCTGCAGGCCCTGGCGCAGCAGCGCCATGACCTCGCCGTCGGCGCGGCCGCGCTGAGCCGCGTCCTGGTAGAGGATCACGTCGTCGAAGGCCTGCCCGAGGATGGCCGTCTGGTCGCGGATGTCGGAGTCGCGCCGGTCGCCCGCGCCGCTGATGACCACCGAGCGCTTGTTCGCCGGCATGGTGTCCACGGCCGACACCAGCGCGCGCATCGCGTCGGTGTTGTGGCCATAGTCGGCGATCACGGTCGCGCCGCGGTAGTCCATGACGTTGAAGCGCCCGGGCACGCCGGCCGCGTCGTTCATGAAGCTCGCGAGGCCGCTGCGGATGGTGTCCCAGTCGAGGCCCACGCCCCAGGCCGCGGCCACGGCGGCCATCACGTTGTCGACCTGGAAGCCGATGCTGCCGCCACGGGTGATCGGCACGTCGCGCAGCGGAATGCGTTCGCGCCACGAGCCTTCGGCGGCCACCAGCGTGTCCTGATCGACGTACACGGTGCGCTTGCCCTGCGCGCGGTGTGTGGCCATCACAGGGTGCATGCGGTCGGCGGTGAAGAAGATCACGTTGCCGGGGCAGCCGGTGGCCATCGCGGCGACGTTGACGTCGGCCGCGTTGAGCACCGCGTAGCCGTCGGGCGCCACGTTGCGCACGATCACGCGCTTGAGCACCGCGAGGTCTTCCACGGTGGTGATGTAGTTCAGGCCGAGATGGTCGCCGCTGCCGATGTTGGTGACGACCGCCACCTGGCAGCGGTCGAAGCCCAGGCCCTCGCGCAGGATGCCGCCGCGCGCCACCTCGAACACGGCCGCGTCCACGTCGGGGTGCATCAGCACGTTGCGTGCGCTCTTGGGGCCGCTGCAGTCGCCGCTGTCGGTCTGCCGTCCGTCGACGTACACGCCGTCGGTGTTGGTCATGCCGGTGCGCAGGCCGCTCGATGCGAGCAGGTGGTTGATGAGGCGCGCGGTGGTGGTCTTGCCGTTGGTGCCGGTGACGGCCACCACGGGGATGCGGCCGTCGTCGCCGTGGGCGAAGAGCGTGTCCATCACCGCCTCGCCGACCGCGCGGCCGCGGCCGAACGATGGCGAGATGTGCATGCGAAGGCCGGGTGCGGCATTCACTTCCACCACGCCGCCGTGCTGCTCCTCGAGCGGGCGCAGCACGTTCTCGCAGACCATGTCGACGCCGCAGATGTGAAGGCCGACCATCTGCGCCGCGTCGATCGCGCGCGCCGCGACTTCGGGGTGCACGGTGTCGGTCACGTCGGTGGCGGTGCCGCCGGTGGAAAGGTTGGCGTTGTTGCGCAGCACCACGCGCTGGCCGAGCGTGGGCACGCTGTCTGGCGTGAGGCCCTGCGATTCGAGCCGGCCGATGGCGATGTCGTCCAGGCGGATCTTGGTGAGCGAGGTGGCATGGCCCTCGCCGCGGCGCGGGTCGAGGTTCACCGTGTCGACCAACTGGCGCACGGTGGAGCTGCCGTCGCCGATCACCTGCGGCGGATCGCGGCGTGCGGCGGCCACGAGGCGGTCGCCCACCACCAGCAGGCGGAAGTCGAAGCCGGGCAGGAACTTCTCGACCATCACCTCGCCGTAGACGGCGGCCGATTCGTAGGCCGCGAACAGCTCCTCGCGCGAGTTGATGTTGACCGTCACGCCCTTGCCCTGGTTGCCGTCCTGCGGCTTCACCACGACCGGCAGGCCGATCTCGTTGGCGGCGGCCCAGCCGTCTTCGGCGCTGCTCACGGGGCGGCCCAGCGGCACCGGCACGCCGGCGGCGTTGAGCAGCTGCTTGGTCAGCTCCTTGTCCTGCGCGATCGATTCGGCCACGCCGCTGGTGCTGTCGACCTCGGCGGCCTGGATGCGGCGCTGCTTCGAACCCCAGCCGAACTGCACCAGGCTGCCGCGCGTGAGGCGGCGGAACGGAATGCCGCGCGCAACCGCCGCGTCGACGATGGAGCCGGTGCTCGGGCCCAGGCGCTCGGATTCGTCGAGGTCGCGCAGCTCTGCGATGGCGGCTTCGGCGTCGAAGGGCGTGTCGTTCTGGGCGGCGGCGATCAGTTCCTCGGCCAGCTCGGCGGCGCGGCGGCCCACGGCCTCCTCGGTGTACTGGAAAACGACCTGGTAGACGCCTTCTTCCACGGTGGGAGAGGTGTGGCCGAAGTTGACCGCGCAGCCTGCCTGGGCCTGCAGCGCGACGGCGGCGTTCTCCAGCACGTGGGCGAGCGCCAGCGGCTGGCCTAGCACCATCGGGTGCAGCTCGCCGATGGTCGGGAAGCGCGCGCGCAGGCGGTCTTCGAAACCGCTCAGCTTGCTGATGGCGTTCTCGTCGCCGTGGCAGGCCACGACCGCCTCGATGGCGGTATGGCGGCTCCAGAGATTGGGCCCGCGAAGGGCTCGGGTGCGGGTGACTTTCATGGGCTGCGGGAGCTGCTGCTGTCTATCTGGCGAGGCGAAGAGCCTCAGGCGAATTGGGGTTGGAGGGGCTGGGTCTGCGAAAGCTGCAGCGAGGCCAGCGCAGCCTGCAGGTCGGCCTCGAAGGCTTCGACGCCGGCACCGATCAGGTTGAGCGGAATGCCCATGGCCCATGCCGCGGCCACGGCAGCCAGCAGGCTCTCGAGGCTCACGCCGGCATGCGTGGCGCGCCACACGGTCAGGCGGCCGAGGCCCGGCAGGAACGATTCGCTGCTGCCGTTGGCCAGCACCACGCGGTCCTGCCGCACGAGCACGGCCTTGCCGCCGGCGCTCTGGTGCGCGGAGAGCGCGGGGGCCTGCGCGTCGGCCGAATACAGAATGACTGCGCCGTCGCACAGCGGAGCCAGGCCGGCCACGCGCGGGTCGGCGGCATTGAGCACGGCCGTGCCTTCGGGCAGCACCACGTCGACCTGCGTGCGCAGCACCTTGACCATCTGGTCGCTCTCGGTGATGTCGTAGTCGGCCAGCGCTTCGCAGCCTTCGAGGTCGGTGACGATGCCGACTTCGCAGCGGTCGTAAGCGAGGCCGTCGCGCAGGATGGTCTCGGCGCCGTTCTCGATGACCACGGCCTGCACCGCGCGGTTCACCAGCAGGCGGTGGCCGGCTTCCCAGTTGGCGCTGTCGCGCGCGTCGACGCGGCGGCGTTCGAGGAACAGGCCGTCGCGGCAGGCCAGCCCGGTGTGGCGGCCGCCCAGGTTGATGAGCCAGGCCACCAGGCGCGCCAGCACGGCGGTGTCGCGCGAGCCGGCCACGCCGACCACGGGAATGCGCCCGGGTGCGTCGTTGGGGAACAGGTGGTCGCAGATCGCGCGGCCCACCGGGCGCGGCGAGCCGACGGCCGGCTTCAGGTGCATCAGCAGGCCGGGGCCGGCGTTGACTTCGACGATCGCGCCGCCCTGCGGGCCGAGGGGCCGCGAGATATCCTGCGCCACGAGGTCGATGCCGGCGATGTCCAGGCCGACCACGCGGGCTGCCAGCACGGCGGCGTGCGCCACCTCGGGATGGACCTGGTCGGTGCAGTCGTTGGCCATGTTGCCGTTGCGCTGGATCGTGACCACGCGGCCGGCCGCGGGCACGGCTTCGGCGTTCAGGTCCTGGCGCTTGAGTTCGAGCTGCAGCTTGGCGTCGGTGTCGATCAGGATCACGTCGAGCGGGAACTCTTCCTCGGCGCCGCGGCGCGGGTCGCTGTTGAGCTGCTTGTCGATGAGTTCGCGCACGCTGGACTTGCCGTCGCCGGTCACGGTGATGATCTCGCCGCGCGCGGCAGCCACCACCTCGCCGCCCACCACCAGCAGGCGGTGCTCGTGGCCGCGGATGAAGCGCTCGACCATCACGTCGCTGCCCTCGGGCTCGGCGACCGCGAAGGCGGCCATGACTTCCTCGCGGGTCGTCAGCTCGAGCGAGACGCCGCGGCCGTGGTTGGCGTCGGAAGGCTTCACGACCACGGGCAGGCCGATGTCCTCGGCGGCTTCCCAGGCCTCTTCGGCATCGGCGACCACCTGGCCTTCGGGCACGGGCACGCCGCAGCTCGCGAGCAGGGACTTGGTCAGCTCCTTGTCGCTGGCGATGGATTCGCCGATGGCGCTGGTGTAGTCGGTCTCGGCGGTCCAGATGCGCTGCTGGTTGGCGCCGTAGCCCAGCTGCACGAGGTTGCCGCTGTTCAGCCGCATGTGGGGAATGCCGCGGTCGGTGGCGGCGGCCACGATGGCTGCGGTGCTCGGGCCGAGGTAGCAGTCTTCGACCTTGCCCTTGACCGCATCGACCGCCTTCTGCACGTCAGCGGCGGTGAACGGGTCGTTGTTGATGGCCGCCATCAGCAGGCGGTGGCCCTCGGCCAGCGCCACGCGGGCGACCTGCTCGTCACGCGCGCGGAACACCATGCGGTAGACGCCGTGCTCCGAGGTGCTGCGGGTCTGGCCGAAGCCGGTCGGCATGCCCGCCAGGTTCAGCAGTTCGATGACGACGTGCTCCAGCACGTGGCCCGACCAGGTGCCTTCGGTCAGCCGCTGGATGAAGCCCCCGCGCTCGCCGACGCCGCAGTGGTGCTCGATGAGCGCCGGCAGCAGGGTCGTCAGGCGGTCGGTGAACCCGTCGATCTTGTTGGAGGGGTAGTCTTCGAGCTGGCCCAGGTCGAGCCAGACTTCGAGCACGGGACGGTAGGTCCAGAGATTGGGGCCGCGCAAATAATTGATGCGCAGCAGTTGGATGTCGTCGAAACGGGTCATGCAAACGTTCGATGTGCTTTGGCCGAGCACCGCGGCGCCTTCAAGCGCGCCCATGGCGATCGGTCAGAATCGGCGCCCGACCTGGGGCGCCATGACGCGGTCCAAGAGGCCCGCGACGGGCAAGAGTCAAAGAAACACAATGCAACATCACGATCCAGTCGGCACCCGGGAGGGCGAAACAGAAGCGGCATCAGCGCAAGCACTGAAAAACCGCCTCGCAGTCGCGGAAAACGTTCTGGTAACACTGACGGTTGACCTCGACGACCAACTTAGCTTCGCCTCCGCCATAGTCGCCCTGACTGACGGGAGGCTGATCGCATTCGATCCCCGCGCCGCTTCCTCGGAGCAGTGGCGTGAGTGGCCGCTAACCGACGAAGCCCTGGAATTGCGCGTTTCCGATCATGCCGGCGTCGGCACGCTCGATCTGGTGGACGCTTCGGGCCGCCTGGCACGCTGGCGCTACACCCTGGCCGGGCAGGTCGCGGCGCTGCGGCTGATGAAGCTGTTCGGACAGCGAACGGCTGGCAGTGTCGCCAAGGAGACACCGGAGTCCGCCGAGTCCGCCGACGGCGACGATTCCACCGACGCCGAACTCCAGACCCCGCCCTCCACCTGGGTCCTGCTGCGCCTGGGCCGTTTCGCCAAGCCTTACCGCAAGCAGTTGATCGTCGGGTTCTTCCTGACGCTGCTCTCCACGGCCGCCACCCTGGTTCCGCCTTACCTGACCATCCCGCTGATGGACGACATCCTGATCCCGTTCCAGAACGGCCAGAAGATCGACACCATGCGCGTGGGCTTCTACCTGGGCGGCCTGCTGCTGGCGGCGCTGGTCGGCTGGGGGCTGGGTTGGGCCCGTACCTACCTGCTGGCGCTGGTGTCCGAGCGCATCGGCGCCGACCTGCGCACCACCACCTACGAGCATCTGCTGACCCTGCCGCTGGACTACTTCGGCGGCAAGCGCACCGGCGACCTGATGGCGCGCATCGGCTCCGAGACCGACCGCATCAACGTCTTCCTGTCGCTGCACGCGCTCGATTTCGCCAACGACGTGCTGATGATCGTGATGACCGCGGTCATCCTGATCTCCATCAATCCGCTGCTGGCGGTGGTCACGCTGGTGCCGCTGCCCTTCATCGCCTGGATGATCCACGTCGTGCGCGACCGCCTGCGCACCGGCTTCGAGAAGATCGACCGCGTCTGGTCCGAGGTGACCAACGTGCTGGCCGACACCATCCCCGGCATCCGCGTGGTGAAGGCCTTCGCCCAGGAGCGCCGCGAGGCCGAGCGCTTCCGCGTCGCCAACACCTACAACCTGCAGGTCAACGACAAGCTCAACCGCACCTGGTCGCTGTTCACGCCGACCGTGTCGCTGCTCACCGAGATCGGCCTGCTGGTAGTCTGGGCCTTCGGCATCTGGCAAGTGGCGCGCGGCAGCATCACGGTGGGTGTGCTCACCGCCTTCATCGCGTACATCGGGCGCTTCTACACCCGGCTCGACTCCATGAGCCGCATCGTCTCGGTCACCCAGAAGGCGGCGGCGGGCGCCAAGCGCATCTTCGACATCCTCGACCACGTGAGCAACGTGCCCGAACCGGCCAATCCGGTGAAAGTGGAGCGCGTGCAGGGCCGCATCGAGATGAGCGGGCTGGGCTTCCGCTACGGGTCGCGCGCGGTCATCCACGACCTCGACCTGACCATCGAGCCCGGCGAGATGATCGGCCTCGTGGGCCACAGCGGCTCGGGCAAGAGCACGCTGGTCAACCTGATCTGCCGCTTCTACGACGTGACCGACGGCGCCATCAAGGTCGACGGCACCGACATCCGCCGCTTCGCCGTGGCCGACTACCGCCGCCACGTCGGCCTGGTGCTGCAGGAGCCGTTCCTCTTCTTCGGCACCATCGCCCAGAACATCGCCTACGGCAAGCCCGACGCCACGCGCGAGGAGATCGTCGCCGCCGCGCGGGCCGCGCATGCGCACGACTTCATCCTGCGCCTGCCGCACGGCTACGACTCGCTGGTCGGCGAGCGCGGGCAGGGCCTGTCGGGCGGCGAGCGCCAGCGCATCAGCATCGCGCGCGCGCTGCTGATCGACCCGCGCGTCCTGATCCTCGACGAGGCGACCTCGGCGGTGGACACCGAGACCGAGAAGGAAATCCAGAAGGCGCTCGACAACCTCGTGCAGGGCCGCACCACCATCGCCATCGCGCACCGCCTGTCGACGCTGCGCAAGGCGGACCGCCTCGTGGTCATGGACCGTGGCGAAGTGGTCGAAGTCGGCCCGCACGACGCCTTGATGGCGAAGCAGGGCGCCTACTGGCGGCTCTACCAGGCGCAGCTGCGCCAGGGCGACGACGACGCGAGCGAAGGCGCCGCCGACGAACGCGCCAGCGCGCAGGCGCCGGTCGCCATCACCCACGCGGCCCATCCGGCAGGTGACGCATGACAAGCAGCAACCCATTCCAACTGGAACGCGACCCCTTCGGCCGCCTCGTGCTGATCGATGCCCAGGGCGAGCGCCACGTGGGCATCGTGCCCGTGCGGGCCTTTCCGCTGAGCGCGCCCGGCCAGGGCATCTCGCTGGTCGGCAGCGAGGGCCGGGAGCTGGTCTGGATCGACAGCGTCGAGCAACTGCCGGCGCAGGCCCGTGCATTGCTCGAGGAAGACCTCGCGGTGCGCGACTTCGCGCCCACGCTGCTGAAGCTGCACGGCGTGTCGAGCTTCGGCGTGCCCAGCACCTGGACCATCAGCACCGACCGCGGCGAGACCAGCTTCGTGCTCAAGGCCGAGGAGGACATCCGCCGGCTCGAAGGCGGCGCGCTGTTGATTGCAAGTGCGCACGGCGTGCAGTTCCGCATTCCCGACGTGAAGACGCTGGACCGGGCCTCGCGCAAGCTGCTCGAGCGCTTTCTTTAACCGCCAACAGAAAAGGGCCCGAAGGCCCCTTCGTGAAACACCGAGGTACCGGCTCCGCCGGGCCTCAGGTGTTGCCCCCGGAAGGGAGGCGGCGTAGCGACACGAAGTGCGCGACGCCTCGGGGTGAACCGGGTCAGTCGAGCAGGTCGGAATATTCGCCGCGCTCGTAGGAGTCGGCGGCCTTCCAGGGCAGCGTCTTCGGCGCGGGAATGGACGATGCGGTCATCACGTTGAGCGAGGTGCCGTGCTCGTTGCGCTGTTCGATCCGGCGCGCGTAGCGGCCGACCGTGTCCCACTCGATGCGCAGCGTGCTCTCGCCCTGCTGCAGCTCGTAACGCTGCACGCCCTTGCCCGCGGCACCCAGCGGCTTCATGCGCGGCAGGCTGGCCGGGTCGACGAGCCAGTAGGCGTTCGCCCACGAGCCGCCGTAGCCCACGTTGCCGTAGTTCGCCTTGTCGACCTCGATCAGCTTGCGCTGCTGGCGCAGCACCATGTTGACCTGCACCTTGCCGGCCTGGTCGCGGCTCAGCCACAGCGGGGCGGCCGTGTTGTCGGCGTGCGAGTGGCCGATGTGCACCTTGCCTTCGGTGGCCTCGTGGTCGTGGTCGGCGCGCAGCGCGGGCGGCAGCTCGCGCTCGATCCACACCGTGCCGGCGCGGCGGAACATCAGGTCGGCGTAGCGGCTCTCGCGCTGGACGCCGTCCTTGCCGATCGTCATCACATGGTGCTGGATGCGCAGGTTCTGGTCGGGCGCCTCGGCATCGCCTGCGGCGGTGGCTGCCGGCGGAAGGGCCGCGAGGGCGCCGAAGGCCGTCGCTGCCAGCAGCGTTTTCAGTGCCACGGATTTGCTCACAGCCCGGCCGCTTCCTTGACCTTGTTGAACACCTTGATGTTCTCCATCGTGCCCTTGAAGATCTTCGAGCCCGCGCCGCCCGCGAACAGCATCACGTCGCCGCCGCCGTGGGTTTCGGCGCCGGGCGAACCGAGGTTGATGCCGACTTCCTGCAGGAAGTTGTCGTCGGTGGTGTCCATCGCGGTCTGGTCGTCGCGCGAGGCTGCGCGCGCCGGGGCGATCCACGGCTTGTTGCCGTCTTCCGCGTTCACCTGGCTGGAACCCGTCGCGTTGGGGCGGCCGCCGTTGCCGAATACCAGCGTGGTGTAGGGGTTGCCGTCCGCCGCCTTCGCGAGCTTCCCGTCGGCATAGCCGTTGACCTTGCCCAGGATCGGATTGCCGATCTTCGGATAGCCGTTGAAGGCGATCGCGTGATCGTGGTCGGCGGTGACCACCACCAGCGTGTTCTTCAGGCCCGGGTCCTTCTTGTTCATGAAGTCGAGCGCAGTCTGGATGGCGGTGTCGAAGGCCAGCGTGTCTTCGAGCGCGCGCTTGGCGTTGGTGCCGTGCAGCGCGTGGTCGATGCGGCCGCCTTCCACCATCAGGAAGAAGCCCTTGTCGTTCTTGCTGAGCACGCCGAGCGCCTTCTCGGTCATCTCCGAGAGGCTGGGCTGGTCGAGGCTCTGCTTCACGCGGTCGAGCTCGTAGGCCATCTCGCTCTGGGAGAACAGGCCCAGCAGCTTGCCGGTGGCGGCCGTGTCGACGGCCTTGAGCTTGGTGCCGGTGTCGACGTAGGTGTAGCCCTTGGCCTTCATGGCGGCCACCAGGTCGACGCCGTCGGTGCGCTTGCTGCCGGGGTTGGTCGCCACCGGCAGGTAGTTGCGCTGGCCGCCGCCCAGGAGCACGTCCACGCCGTCGAGCAGCTTGGGGTTGTAGTTGGCGTGGCCCGGCACGCTCTGCTCGGCGATGGTGTTGTAGCCGTTGCGGTTGCAGATGTGCGAGTAGGTGGTGGCCGGCGTGGCGTGGCCCACGCGCGTGGTCGACACGGCACCCACCGAACGGCCCTTGGCCTTGGCGAGTTCGAGCAGCGTGTCGACGGCCTTGCCGTTGGTGGGCGGGCAGGTGGTGTCCTCGCCGTTGATGTACTGCTTGCCGGTGCCGTCGACCGCGGTGGTGTCGCTGGACATCGAGATGACTTCGTTGCGCATCTTCACGCCGGTCATGTACGCGGCCATGGAGGGCGCGCTGTCGGTGGTCTGGCCGTCGAGCGAGAAGGTCTTCACGCGCGCGGCGTACGGCAGCGACTGCATGACGAGATTGGCGCGCTCGGGGCTCACCAGCGATCCGGGCTGGGCGGCAAGCTGCTTCTCGCCCTTGTAGATGCGCGCGGCGGTCACGGTGACGGGGCCCATGCCGTCGCCGAGGAAGAAGATGACGTTCCTGGCTTCGCCGGCGGCGTGGGCGCTGCCGGCCAGGGTGCCGGCAGCGGCGCAGACGAGGGCGGCGGCCAGGCGGGTGTTGCGGGTGATGCGGTTCATGGTCGTCGTGTTCATGGTGGTGTTCGTCGATGAGCGCTCGCTGCCCTTCACAGGCCGACCGCCTTCTTGATGAGGCCGAACACGTCGGTGTTGGTGATCACGCCGGAGAAGTTGTCGGCACCCAGGCCCTGGGCACCGAGGAAGACGTCAGCGCCGCCGTGGGTTTCGGAGTCGCTGGCCGCATCCATCGGCACCACGGCTTCCTGCCGGTAGTCCTTGCTTTCCAGCTCGGCGTCGGAGATCGGGCCTCGCGTGGCGAGGCGGCGCGGGCCGTTGCCGAAGCCGATGATGGTGTAGGGGTTGCCATCGACGTCCTTGCTGGTCTTGCTGGTGTCGACGTAGTCCTTCACGAGGCCCAGCACGCCGGGCTTGCCCGCCTCTGTCTTGCCGGTGCGCGCGGCGTAGCCGTTGAGCTGCAGCGTGTGGTCGTGGTCGGCCGTGACCACCACCAGCGTGTTCTTCAGGCCAGGGTCGATGGCCTGCATCCTGTCGAGCGCGAGCTTGATGGCGTCGTCGAAGGCGCCTGTGTCCTGCAGGGCGCGGCGTGCGTTGGTGGCGTGCAGCGCGTGGTCGATGCGCCCGCCCTCCACCATCAGGAAGAAGCCCTTCTTGCGCGCGGCCAGCGCGTCGATGGCCTTGCCGGTCATCTCGGCCAGGCTCGGCTCCTTGGTGGCGTCGCGGTCGAGGTCGTACGCCATGTGGCTCTTGGTGAAGAGGCCGGCGATCTTGGTGGCGCCGTCGGCCGGCAGCTTGTCGAACTCGCTCTTGTTCGCGGCGAAGCTGTACTTCGCGGCCTTCAGCTCGGCGATGAGATTGCGCTTGTCGTTGCGCTTGCCGCCGTCTTCCTTGGCGGTGAAGTAGTCGGTGCCGCCGCCGAAGAACACGTCGACCCCGTCGCCCAGCTTGCCGTTGTAGCCGGCGCCGCCCGGCACGAGCGCGGCGGCGATGGTGTTCTCGGCGTCGCGGTGGCACACGTGCGAGTACGTGGCCGCGGGCGTGGCGTGCGTGATGCGGGTGGTGGTGACCACGCCGGTGGCGTAGCCCCTGGCCTTGCTCTGCTCGAGCAGCGTTTCCACCGCCTGGCCGTTGCCCGAGGGGCAGGTGCTGTCGAAGTTGACGTGGTAGGCCTTGCCCGAGGCGTCGGTCGCCTTGGTCTCGGCGCTCATCGAGATGACCTCGTTGTTCATCTTCACGCCGGTCATGTAGGCCGACATCGAGGGAGCGCTGTCGGTGACCTGGGCGTCGTTCGAATAGGTGTGGACGAAGGCCGTCTCGGGCAGCGTGTCCATCGTGAGGTCGCCGTCCTCGCCGACCTTGTAGATGCGCGCGGCGGTCATGGTGGTGATGCCCATGCCGTCGCCCAGGAAGAACAGGACGTTCTTCGGCGCCTGCGCTGTGGGCGGCGGCGTTGTGGTGTTGGTGGGCGGCGGGATGAACGGCAGCACGATGCCGTTGTTGTTGCTGCTGCCGCCACAGGCGGACAGCAGGAGAGAGACGCCCAGCAGTGCTGGGGCGATGAGGCGTTGGGTCATGATTCCCTCGGTTGGTTGTTAGACCGGCGCACCGGGCGTGCACCATTTCTGGCGATGAAATCTAAAGACGTCAGATGACCCGGCCGTGACGAGTTGAAAGCCGAATGAAAGTTCGCCGATCGCTCGGAAATGAATGCCCGGAATGTCTTCGGCGTTTCATGCGCATCGGCTAGCGGATGCGGTGAATTCCGGCAGCTGCGCCAAGCTGACGGAAAATCGCGTCTTTGGATTGCGGCGGCACGCACCGCCGCCCACGGACATGCCTCTGCACACCACCGCCCTCGTCCTGTTCTCCGGCGGCCAGGACTCGACCACCTGCCTCGCCGATGCGCTCTCGAAGTACCAGCGCGTCGAAACCCTGGGCTTCGACTACGGGCAGCGTCACCGCGTCGAGCTCGACGTGCGCGGCAGCATCCTCGCGAAGATGCGCGAGCGCTTTCCCGACTGGGCGCCTCGCCTGGGTGAAGACCACGTGCTCACGCTCGCCGCGCTGGCGCAGCTGGGCGGTTCGTCGCTCACGGAAGAGGTCGCCTTCGCCATGCAGGCCGACGGACTGCCCAACACCTTCGTGCCGGGGCGCAACCTGCTGTTTCTCACGCTCGCGGGGGCGCTGGCCTACCGGCGCGGGCTGCAGGTGATCGTCACCGGCGTCTGCGAGACCGACTTCTCGGGCTACCCCGACTGCCGCGACGACACCATGAAGGCGATGCAGCTCGCGCTCTCGCTCGGGCTGGAGCGCCGCCTCGTCATCGAGACGCCGCTCATGTGGATCGACAAGGCCGAGACCTGGAGCCTGGCGCACCGCCTGGGCGGCAAGCCGCTGGTCGACCTCATCGTGGAAGAAACCCACACCTGCTACCTCGGCGACCGCGAGCATCGCCACGCCTGGGGCTACGGCTGCGGCGAATGCCCCGCCTGCGATCTGCGCAGGAAGGGCTGGGAGCGCTACGCCGCGGCGGGCTGACCCCCGGAGGTGCTCAGGCGGTAGCGCGCGCCGCCGTCCTTTCCTTCTTGCTGCGGCACGAGCGTCCAGCGCTGGTTGTGGAAGTCGCCCACCGCCGCGCGGTGCGCGATCGACACCATCGCGCCGCCTGCCGCCTTCACCGTGTCGGAAAGGCGCTTGTAGAGCACGCTCTCGGCCTGCGCGTCGAGCGCGCTGGTGACCTCGTCGGCGAAGAGCCACGCCGGTTTCTTCAGCAGCACGCGCGCGATGGCCAGCCGCTGCTGCTCGCCGCCCGAGAGCTTCTGGCTCCAGGCGTCGCTGTCGTCGAGGCGATCCACCAGATCGGGCAGCAGGGCGTCGTCCAGCGCCTGGCGCAGCTGGTCGTCGCTGAAGTTCGCGGCCGGATTGGGGTAGGTCAGCGCGTCGCGCAGCCTGCCATCGGGCACGTACGGGCGCTGCGGCATGAACGCGACGTTCTCGGGCACCTGCAGCTTGCCCTTCGAGAAGGGCCAGATGCCGGCGAAGGAGCGGAAGAGGGTCGACTTGCCGCTGCCCGACGGGCCCTGGAGCAGCACGCTGTCGCCGGGCTTCACGGAAAGCGCGGCGCCTGCGAGGAGCGGGGTGCCGTTGGGCAGGGCGACCGCGAGGTCGTCGGTGTGCAGGCTCTGCGAGGGCGCGCGCTCCAGGGCGTCGCTGCGCGCGGCATGGGCCGCCATGCCGTCGTCGAAGCTGGTCAGGCGGTCGGTGGTGGCGCGCCACTCGGCCACGCTGTTGTAGTTGTCGACGAACCAGCTGAGCGACTCCTGCACCTTGCCGAAGGCGGAGCCGATCTGCATCAGGTGGCCGAGCTGGAACGCGCCGCCGAAGTACTGCTGAGCCGCCACGATGAACGGAAAGATCACCGCCGCCTGCCCGAAGAACGAGGTGAAGGTGACGAGGTTCTTCTGCTGCTTGATCAGCAGCAGGTAGTTGCGCAGCACGTCACCGAAGCGCAGGTCGAGCTGGCCGCGCTCGACCTTCTCGCCATGGTCCAGCGCGATGGCCTCGCTGTACTCGCGCACCCGCACGAGGTGGTGCCGGAAATCGGCCTCGTAGCGCTGCTGCCTGAAGTTCAGCCCGATCAGCGGACGGCCGATGAAATGCGTGATGACGGTGCCAAAGATGGAATACCCCAGCGCCACCCAGACCATCGCGCCGACGATCTGGTAGGTCGTGCCGCCCGCGGTGAACGAGAAGTTGCCCGACAGCGTCCAGAGCAGCCCGATGAAGCTCAGCAGCGTGACCACTGCGTTCAGCAGGCCCATCGACAGCGTCATCGTGGCGCTGGTGAAGAGCTGCATGTCTTCCTGGATGCGCTGGTCGGGGTTGTCGGGCGCCGCGCCGTTCTTGTTCGTGTAGCGCGCGAGTTCGAGGTGGTAGAAGGTGCGGTCCGCCATCCAGCGCGACATGTAGCTGCGCGTCATCCATGTGCGCCAGCGCAGCTGCAGCAGCTGCGTGATGTAGAACTTGAGCACCTGCACCGCGATGTTGAAGAAGGCGATCCAGCCGAACACCCGAACCTCGCGCCAGAAGGCCACCACGTCCTTGTTCTGCAGCGCGTCGTAGAAGCGCCCGTACCACTGGTTGCCGAGCACGGCCACGTACACATAGAAGAGATTGAGCGCGACGATCGCGACCAGCATGGCCCGCGCCCGCCACTTCTCCTCCGACTTGAAATAAGGCGCCGCAAGCCTGAAAACACGGCGCAGCACCTGGATGAACGAGCCAGCGCGAGCTGTGACTGATGGGGACATTCGGGTTTCCTCGCAGGCGCTCGCGCGCCAGTCATAGTGAGGAGACCATCGTAGACAAATGTTTCTTAAACCGGGCTGAACCCGCCCCGAGCCCGACCCACGACCGACCCGTGGCCTCGAACAAAGAGCCGGTCAGCCCTGCAGCACCCGTGCAGCCGTCGCCAGGAAGTGGGCCAGGGGCGGGGTCTGCAGCCCCTCGACCTTCGCTTCCTCGTCCCATTGCCGCAGCCGTACCGCGTCGCCGGACCACGGGTGCGCGGCGAAGCGCTGGGCCGCTTCGGCGTCCATCACGCCGCCCTGCAGCGCGAGGCTGCGCACGGAATCGGGAGACAGCCTGGAGAAATAGTCGGGCCGGACGGCGCAGAGGTAGCGCTTGGCATCCACGTGCAGCCGGATCGGCTCGCGCACCTCGGCGTCGAAGGCGCCGCGCAGCAGGGGCAGGGCGATGTACTGGTGGCGGTCGTCGATGCCCAGCTGGGTAGGAGAGTGCGAAAGCGTCTGGTGCTCGGCGATCAGCAGGTGGCCCAGGTCGTGGAGCAGCGCCGCGGTGACCAGCGAATCGCTCGCGCCGGCCTGCTCTGCGAGCCAGGCGCATTGCAGCGCATGTTCCAGCTGCGACACGGGCTCGCCCGCATACGCGGTTCCGCCGCGTTCGGCGAACAGGCGGGCGATCTCGGCGAGGTCGAGGGTCATGGAAGTGGGATGCGGCGCGCGACGCGAAAGCAAAGGGCAATAAGTCCGCGAGTCTGCCCCGCCGCGGTGACAGGTCGATGACGAAGCCGCCGCACGGCGGCTCCGGCGCCTCGATCTTGAGCGCAATTTTGGGGATTTGGGGTTTTTTGGGGCATCTGACAAATCACTGTCACATGCCGCTGCCAGCATCGCCCCCATTCGTCGCCCAGTGGAACCTGCGTACTTTCGCTTTCCCGTTCGTGGTTCCGCGCGGCGTCCCTTCTTCCCTTCACCGCCTCGATCCTTTTTCCCTCCCAAGGAACCACCCCAATGCTGCATCGTTCCATCCGCTGGGCCGCCGTGCCGGCCGCTGTGCTCTCGCTGGCCTTCGCCGCCTCGGCCCAGGGCCGTACCGAACTGCTGGTCTACACCGCGCTCGAGGCCGACCAGGTCCAGGCCTACAAGGCCGCCTTCGAAAAAGAGAACCCGGGCATCGAACTGAAGTTCGTGCGCGACTCCACCGGCATCGTCACCGCCAAGCTGCTGGCCGAGAAGGCCAACCCGCAGGCCGACGTGGTCTGGGGCCTGGCCGCCACCTCGCTGATGCTGCTCGACAAGGAAGGCATGCTCCAGCCCTACGCGCCCAAGGGCCTGGACGCCGTCAAGTCCAACATGCGCGATCCGGCCAACCCGCCCAAGTGGGTCGGCATGGACGTGTGGTCCTCGGCCATCTGCTTCAACACCGCCGAAGCCCAGAAGAAGAACCTGCCCAAGCCCGCTAGCTGGGCCGACCTGACCAACCCGGTCTACAAGGGCCAGATCACCATGCCCAACCCGGCTGCCTCGGGCACGGGCTACCTGATGGTATCGGGCTGGATCCAGATGATGGGCGAAGAAAAGGCGTGGAAGTACATGGACGCGCTGCACCAGAACATCGGCATCTACAGCCAGTCGGGCAGCAAGCCCTGCCGCCAGGCCGGCGCCGGCGAATTCGCACTGGGCATGTCCTTCGAATACCGCGCCAACAAGACCAAGCGCGACGGCGCCCCCATCGACATCGTGCTGCCCAAGGAAGGCCTGGGCTGGGACATGGAAGCCACCGGCATCATGAAGACCAGCAAGAAGCAGGAAGCCGCCAAGGCGCTGGCCGACTGGGCCGTGACCAGGCAGGCCAACGAGCTCTACGCCAAGAACTTCGCCGTGCTCGCGCTGCCGGGCGTCCAGGAGAAGCTCGAATTCGTGCCGGGCGACGTCGAGAAGCTGCTGGCCAAGAATGACTTCAACTGGGCCGCCGCCAACCGCGAGCGCATCCTGACGGAGTGGTCCAAGCGCTACGAATCGAAGTCGGAAAAGAAGCCGATGTAAGAGAAATGCGGGCCGCCGGACGCCGACTCGCGAAGGTTGCGCGAAGGACGCGAGAACGATGCGAACGACATCCGTCATGGATTTCTTTCGCGACCTTTGCGGAGTCTTCGCGCTCCTCGCGTACGGCAGTCCGGTCCCGCATCCGACCCAGCCCTGAGCCTTGAAATGACCAGCTTCCTGTCCCTGCGCGGCATCCAGAAATCCTTCGGCACCACCCGCGTGCTCGACGGCATCGACCTCGACATCGAACCCGGCGAGTTCGTGTGCCTGCTCGGCCCCTCGGGCTGCGGCAAGACGACGCTGCTGCGCATCGTCTGCGGCATCGAGCGTGCCGACAGCGGCCAGATCCTGCTCGGCGGCCAGGACATCGCGGGCCTGCCGCCCGCGGCGCGCGGCTTCGGCGTGGTGTTCCAGTCGTACGCGCTGTTTCCCAACCTCACTGCCGCGCAGAACATCGCCTACGGCCTGCACCCCACGGGCGCGCTGGCCCGCGAGATGGCCAAACGCTCGCGCGAGATGCTCGACCTCGTCGGGCTCGCCGCGCATGCCGACAAGTACCCGGTGCAGCTCTCGGGCGGCCAGCAGCAGCGCGTGGCACTGGCGCGCGCGCTTGCGCCCAACCCGCGCCTGCTGCTGCTCGACGAGCCGCTCTCCGCGCTCGACGCGCAGGTGCGCGCCAGCTTGCGCAGCGAGATCCGCGCGCTGCAGAAGCGCCTGGGCATCGTCACCATCATGGTCACGCACGACCAGGAGGAAGCCCTCTCGATGGCCGACCGCGTGGTGCTCATGCACGACGGCCGCATCGAGCAGGCCGGTACGCCCGACGAGCTGTACCGCCAGCCGCGCACCCGCTTCGTGGCCGGCTTCGTCGGCCGCATGAACATGCTGCCCGCTACCGTGCTGGCCGATGGCAAGGTGCGTGTGCGCGACAGCGAGCTGTTCTGCGCACCTGGCAACCTGAGCGTCGGCGCGCAGGCCACCGTGGGCATCCGGCCCGAGCACGTGGTGGTGAAGCGCTACGGCACCGAGCTCGGCGCCAACAGCTTCGCAGCGCGGCTGCTCGACACCGAGTTCTTCGGCAACCGCACCTCCGCCCGCCTGGCCTGCGAGCCGCTGGGCATCGAGATCGAAGCCGAGCTGCCCGCCGACGCGCGCGGCGGTGGCGACGAGCCGCTGGTGCCCAGCAGCATGGTGCATATCCAGCTGCCGTTGAATGCGCTGTCTGTGCTGGCGCGTTGAGATGAGCGCCTGTCGTTTGGACTCTTGTGTCGTGTTCGACATTCGCCGTTCAGGGCGTGCTCACGCCGACGGGGTACCTTGCTCCGCGAATGTCCCCCGGCCTTCGGCCTCCTCCTTTATTTCGCTGCGCAAGGCACTCCATCGTCGTGATCACTCAGAGCACCGGTTCATCAGCCCTCACAGGCGCTGCGTCCACGTGCACAGGGTGTCGGGTGCTCCCCGCAGCGAAACAAAGGAGGAGGGCCGCAGGCCCGGGGGACATTCGCGGAGGGGAGTACCCGGCGGCCTGTGCGCGCGCCCCGGACACCAAGCATGAGCAGTTCCCCAGACGCCATCGCCATGGTGCCTCCGATAACGACGCACAAAAGCGCGTTCGACCGCGAACGCTGGATCACCGGCGCCGCCGTCCTGCTGGTCGTGCTGCTGCTGGTCGTGATCGTCGCGCTGCCCGTAGGCGCGCTGGTCGGCCAGAGTTTCTTCGACCGCGAAGGAGCCTTCGTCGGCCTTGCCAATTTCGCGCGCTACTTCGAGAACCCGGCGCTGGTGCAGTCGGCATTCAACAGCGTGGGGCTCGCGGCGATCAGCGCGGTGATCTGCACCGCCATCGCTTATGTCTATGCCTACGGACTCACGCTGTCGTGCATGCCGGCCAAGGGCGTGCTGCGCGCGGTGGCGCTGATGCCGCTGCTCGCGCCTTCGCTGCTGCCCGCGATCAGCCTGGTCTACCTGTTCGGCAACCAGGGCCTGTTCAAGGGGCTGCTGGGCGACGTGTCGATCTACGGCCCGCTGGGGATTGTGCTCGGCTCGGTGTTCTGGACGCTGCCGCATGCGCTGCTGATCCTCACCACCGCCATGGCCACCTCCGACGGCCGGCTCTACGAGGCCGCGCAGACGCTGGGCGCCTCCCGCTGGCGCATCTTCCGCACGGTGACGGTGCCTTCGTCGCGCTACGGCCTCATCGTGGCCGCGATGGTGGTGTTCGTGCTGGTGGTCACCGACTTCGGCGTGCCGAAGGTGGTTGGCGGGCAGACCGGCGTACTCGCCACCGACATCTACAAGCAGGTGGTCGGCCAGCAGAACTTCCAGATGGGCGCGGTGGTCGGCCTGGTGCTGCTGATCCCGGCCGTGCTGTCCTTCCTCGTCGAGCGCCACGTGCGCGGCAGGCAGGCGGCGGCGCTGTCGGCGCGCGCCACGCCGTATCGGCCCGAGCCCGTGAAGTCGCGCGACCGCGCATTGCTGGCGTTCTGCGTGCTCACGGCCGGCGCCATCCTCGTGATGATCGGCATGGCGGTGTTCGCATCGCTCGCCACCTACTGGCCCTACAACCTCGTGCCGTCGTTCAGGAACTACGACTTCAGCAACATGGACGGCGGCGGCTGGGGCAGCTACTTCAACTCGCTGCGCATGGCCGTGTGCGCGGCGGTGGCGGGCGCGCTCGCCACCTTCGTCTCTGCCTACTTCGTCGAGAAGCCGCGTCACTTCGGCCTGCTGCGCGAGCTGCTCAACCTGCTGGCCAACCTGCCGCTGGCGGTGCCGGGGCTGGTGCTGGGCGTGGGCTACATCTTCTTCTTCATCTCGCCTTCGAACCCGCTGCGCGGCATCTACGGCAGCATGGCCATCCTCGTGGTCTGCACGGTGGCGCACTTCTTCTCGGTGGCACACCTCACCTCGCTCACCGCGCTGCGCCAGCTCGACCGCGAGTACGAGCTGGTGTCGGAATCGATGGGCGTGCCGTTCTGGCGCACGCTGTGGCGCGTGCACCTCCCGGTGGCGCTGCCCACCGTGATCAACGTGGGCGGCTATTTCTTCGTGAACGCGATGACCACCGTGTCGGCCGTCGTGTTCCTCTATTCGCCGCAGACCACGCTCGCGGCCATCGCCGTGCTCAACATGGACGACGCCGGCGATGTGGCGCCCGCCGCCGCCATGGCCTCGCTGATCATGCTCACCGCCGCCGTCGGCCGGGGCCTGTTCGCGCTGGCGGGGCATTGGGCACTCAAGCGCACCCAGACCTGGAGACATCGTTGACAAGCGCCCCCCTGCAAGCAAGCAATCCGAACAGTTTCGACCTGATCGTGGTCGGCGCCGGCATCGTCGGCCTGGCCCATGCCTACACCGCCGTGCAGCGCGGCCTCAAGGTCTGCGTGATCGAGCGCGATACGGCCGCCATCGGCGCGTCGATCCGCAATTTCGGCTTCATCACCATCACCGGCCAGGCGCCGGGCGACATGTGGCGTCGTGCGATGCATGCGCGCGGCGTTTGGAACGAGATCGCGCCGCAGGCCGGCATCGAGGTCGTGCACCGCAACCTCTGGCTTGCGGCCTATCGCCCCGAGGCGCACGACGTGCTCGAAGCCTTCATGCGCACGCCGATGGGCAAGGGCTGCGAGCTGCTCGACGCCGCCGACGCACAAGCCAGGGCGCCTGCGCTGAGCCTGGCCGACGCGCGGTCGGTGCTCTTCAGCCCGCACGAGCTGCGCGTCGAATCGCGCACCGCCATCGGCCTGCTCACGAAATGGCTGGCCGAGGCGCACGGCGTGAGCTTCCGCTTCGGCGAGACCGTGCACGAGGTGGAAACCCCGCGCGTGCGCACCTCGCGCGGCACGCTGCACGCCGAGCGCGTGGTGGTCTGCACCAACACCGACCTGCACGGCCTTTTTGCCGATCGCATCGCCGCGCACGAGCTCACGCTGTGCCGCCTGCAGATGCTGCGCGTGAAGCCCGAGGCGGGCTTCCGCCTGCCGGGCTCGGTGATGATGGACCTGAGCCTCGTGCGCTACGAGGGCTACAGCACGCTGCCCGAAGCCGCTGCGCTGCGCGCACGCCTGCAGCAGGAAGAGGCCGCCTCGCTCGCACACGGCATTCACCTGATCGTGGTGCAGAGCGCCGACGGCTCGCTGGTCGTGGGCGATTCGCACCACTACGCCGACGCGCCCGAACCCTTCGCGATGGAGGAGGTCGACCAGCTCATCCTGCGCCACCTGCGCAGCACGCTGAACCTCGAATCCGCGCAGATCGCCGAGCGCTGGACCGGCGTGTACCCTTCGTCGAAGACAACGCCCTGCGTGATCGACACGCCCGACGACGCCACGCGGCTGGTGCTGGTAACCAGCGGCAGCGGCGCGAGCACCGGTTTCGGCATCGCGCACGACGTCTTCAACGCATGGTGACCTCCAGGCCGCCGCAACCTTTTCAGCCCGTCACTCACACCTCCGCCGCCATGAACGCCCACAACCATTCGCAACTCAAGGCCGTCGTCTTCGACTGGGCCGGCACCATCCTCGACTTCGGCTCCTGCGCACCCATGGGCGCCTTTGTGAAGCTGTTCGAGCAGTTCGGCATCGACATCACCATCGCCGAGGCGCGCGGTCCGATGGGCATGGCCAAGTGGGACCACATCAAGGCGCTGGGCACGCTGCCGCGCATCGCCGCGCAGTGGGAAGAGAAGCACGGCCACGCATTCAGCGACGCCGATGTCGACCGGCTCTACGAGGTGTTCACGCCGATGAACGCGGCCAGCGTGCGCGACCATGCCGACTTCATTCCCGGTGCGCTCGAAGCGGTGAAGGCGGCGCGCGAGCGGGGCCTGAAGATCGGCTCCACCACAGGCTACAACCGGCCGATCATGGAAGTGGTCGTGCCCATCGCTGCGGCCGGCGGCTATTCGCCCGACAACCTCGTGTGCGCCGGCGACCTCGCCGAAGGCCGTCCGTCGCCGCTCATGATGTACCGCTGCTTCTCCGATCTCGGCGTGTGGCCGCCGCACACCGTGGTGAAGGTCGACGACACGGGCGTCGGCCTGCAGGAAGGCCTCAACGCCGGCACCTGGGCCGTGGGCCTCGCGGTCAGCGGCAATGCCAACGGCCTCACGCTGGCCGAGTGGCAGGCGCTCGACGAGGCGCAGCAGCAGGAGCGCCGCGCACGCGCCACCGTCGAGCTCGAGGCCGCAGGCGCGCACTACGTGATCGACAGCGTGGCCGACCTGCCGCGGGTGCTGGAAGACATCGAGCGCCGCCTGCAGGCCGGCGAACGGCCCGCTCCCACAGCCGCCTGAGTCGCAAGGAAAGCGGCAGCGTCCGACTTGACGCACCGCCGCGCAGGCCTAGCATGGCCTGCATGCGAAGCACAGCCTTTGTCCTTCTCTTCTGCCTCGGCCTGCTGACGGCCGCGTGCGACGACAAGCCGACGAAGCCGGGCATGCCGGTGCCCAAGGCTTCGGCGAATCTGGTCGCACCAGTGTCGTCCTCGCACTGAGCCGACGCGCTGCTGGAGGTGGCCGGCAGGGCCGCCGGGTTCTCCACGTGCCTCGCGTTCTTGCACCCCGGGGTATCCTCGCCGCGGAGATAAAAAAATGAAAACGAGCGAGACAACCATCCACCAGCCCGACTCACGCTATGCCATGGTCCGCCTGGGCCTCACGCTGCTGATCATGACGGTGGGCAGCAGCGGCATGTACGTGGTGTCGGTGATGCTGCCGGCAGTGGAAACCGAGTTCGGCATCGCGCGCGCCGACGCATCGCTGCCCTACACGCTGCTGATGCTGGGCTTCGGCTTCGGCGGCGTGCTGATGGGCAAGCTGGCCGACCGCATCGGCGTGATGAAGCCGCTGCTGATGGGTGCGGTCTTCCTGGGTGCGGGCTACATCGCCACGGGCTTGTCGGGCGGCATCGTCGGCTTCACCGTCGCGCAGGCGCTGCTGGTCGGACTGCTCGGAAGCTCGGTGGCCTTCGCGCCGCTGGTGGCCGACACCTCGCTGTGGTTCGTCAAGCGGCGCGGCATCGCGGTGGCGGTGTGCGCCAGCGGCAACTACCTGGCGGGCGCGGTGTGGCCGCCGATCGCGCAGCACTTCGTGGAGACCGTCGGCTGGCGCCAGACCTACATCGGCATGGGCATCTTCTGTGGCGTGACGATGGCACTGCTGGCGATGTTCTTCCGCGCACGGCCGCCGGCACTGGCCGTTGCGCCGCCGGCCGGCACGGCAGCGGGTGCGGCGGCGGCGCGCGACATGACACGCCCCTTCGGCCTGAGCATCGGCACCGCGCAGGGCCTGCTGTGCGTGGCCGGCGTCGCCTGCTGCGTGGCCATGGCGATGCCGCAGGTGCACATCGTGGCCTACTGCGGCGACCTGGGATACGGCCCGGCGCAGGGCGCGATCATGCTGTCGCTGATGCTGGGCTTCGGCATCGTGAGCCGGCTGGTGTCGGGCGCCATCTGCGACCGCATCGGCGGGCTGCGCACGCTGCTGCTGGGCGGCGTGCTGCAGTGCGTGGCGCTGCTCCTGTTCCTGCCCTTCGACGGGCTGGTGCCGCTCTACGTGATCTCGGCGCTCTTCGGCCTCTTCCAAGGCGGCATCGTGCCTTCCTACGCGATCATTGTGCGCGAGCACTTTCCGCCGAAGGAGGCGGGCGCCCGCGTGGGAACAGTGCTGATGTTCACGCTCTTCGGCATGGCGCTGGGCGGATGGATGTCGGGCAAGGTGTTCGACCTCACGGGCAGCTACCACGCGGCCTTCATCAACGGCATCGCCTGGAACCTGCTGAACGTGAGCATCGCAAGCTTCCTGCTGTTCAGGACGCTTCGGCGATCAGGCGGCCGAGTGTTCGCATTGCCTGCTCGCTGACCTCGTTCCACGGATGGCCGTAGTTGAGCAGCAGGCAGTTGCCGAAGGCGCGCGTGGCCGAGAAGATCGGGCCCGGCGCGACGCTGATGCCGAGTTCCAGGGCCTTGCGGTGGATCTCCAGCGCGTTCGCACCCGCCGGTAATTCGACCCAGAGGAAGTAGCCGCCCAGCGGCCGCGTCGCGCGCGTGCCCTGCGGAAAGTAGTGCCTCACGGCCTGCGCGAAGGTGGCCTGCTGCATCGCCAGTGTCTGCCGCAGCTTGCGCAGGTGCCTGTCGAGCCCGCCTTTCTCCGGGTAGCCCGCGAGCGACTGTTGCGCAGGCGCCGATGTGCTCAGCGTGCTCGACAGCTTCTGCCGCGCGACCTTTCGTGCGAAGCCGCCGGCCGAGGTCCAGCCGTCTCGTCGGCCGGCACCTGCATGCCGTCGGCCAGGTGGCGCAACGCGATCTGCCGCCGGAGCGCCGCGCTGCCGGGCGTGAGGTCGTCCACCGTGCTCCACGGGTCGAGCGACCTGGCGCTGGCGGCCATGAACTGTCCCAGCCGCGCCAGCGGAAACAGCAGCGGGCTCGGAAAGGCCGAGCCGAAGGGCACCACCCTGCGCGACATGCTGGCTTCGAGGATGTCGAACACCTGGTCGCTCACGTCGAGCGACCTGGGCCGCCCGCGGGACGCGAGGTGAGGGTGGATTCGGGCGGCGCGTCTCGCAGGCCGCCGCCGGTCACGTAGTAGCCCGATCGGTCGCGCGCCCGCACCAGGCCGCGCGCCTCGAACACGGTCGATGCGCTGACGCCGCGGCTCTGGCCGGTGTGGCGCACCGAGGGCAGGCGGTCGCCGGTCTTCAGGGTGTCGTTGCGGATCGAGGCCTCGATGTCGGCGGCCAGGGCTTCGCACCTTTTCCATCAGCTTCTTTGCTGGATTCGTTCTTCGGGGCACTTCATCTGCACCGGTCAATTGGAGCGGATCTGCATCTGTTTTTTCTGGCCGGACTGGGCCACACTCGGCCTCATGTCGAATCTCTTGCGCGCGCTGCGCGCCGTTCTCTGGAGTTTCATCGGGCTGGGCGGCCGCCGCGCCGACGCCGAAAGGCGCACCTCGCAAGTCGGCATCCTGCCGCTCGTCGGCGTGGCGCTGGTCATGGTGCTGCTGCTGATCGCAGGCCTCGTCACGCTGGCGCATCTCGCCGCCGGCACATGAGGCACGCGCTCAGGCTCATCGCGCTCGGGCTGCTGCTCGTCTTGCAGGGCATGGCTGGCGCCGCCACGCCCGCCCCTCCAGCGACAGTGCCCGACACCATCGAGCAGCGCGTGGCTGCATGCATCGCCTGCCACGGCCGCGAGGGCGCGACCACCAACGCCGGCTACTTTCCGCGCCTGGCGGGCAAGCCGGCCGGCTACCTGTTCAACCAGCTCGTGAGCTTCCGCGACGGCCGGCGCTTCAACACCGACATGGCCTACATGGTGCAGCACCTGTCGGATGCCTACCTGCGCGAGATGGCCGAATACTTCGCCGGACTGCAGCTGCCTTATCCGCCCGTTTCTCCGGTCAGCGATGCGACGCCCGAGCAGCTGCAGCGCGGCAGCCAGCTCGTGCGCGAAGGAGATGCGGCGCGCGGCATTCCGGCCTGCGTGCAATGCCACGGGGTGGCGCTCACGGGCGTGCAGCCCGCCATCCCCGGGCTGCTGGGGCTGCCGCGGCTCTACGTGTCGTCGCAACTCGGCGCGTGGCTCACCAACGAGCGCCATGCGATGGCGCCCGACTGCATGGCCGACATCGGCCGGCGCATGAGCACTGCCGACATCAACGCCGTCGCGAGCTGGCTCGCCGTGCAGCCGATGCCCGCCGACACCAGGCCCGCAGCCGCGCTGCCCGCTCCGCTGCCGGTGAAATGCGGCGGCATGCCCGCGAAATGAGGGGAGCAGAGCCCATGAAACTGCGACACCTCGGCTGGCTGCTGCTTGCGCTCATCGTGCTCTGCGCCGCGGCCGCCGGCGCCATCGTGGCGATGAACCTGCGCGGCGAAGACCCGCTGCCCGCGCGGGCGGAAGCCTTCCAGTCCACGCCGCAGCTCGTCGAGCGCGGGCGCTACCTCGCGCTGGCCGGCAACTGCGCGGGCTGCCACACTACGCGCGGCGGCGAGCCCTATGCGGGCGGGATGCCGATCGAGACACCCTTCGGCACCGTCTATTCGAGCAACCTCACGCCCGACGACAAGGCAGGCATCGGCAGCTGGGGCAGCGCGCACTTCTGGCGCGCGATGCACAACGGCCGCAGCAAGGACGGCCGCCTGCTGTACCCCGCATTCCCGTACCCCAGCTTCACGCAGGTGACGCGCGAGGACTCGGACGCCATCTACGCCTACCTGCGCAGCGTGCCGCCCTCGGCGGTGCCCAACCGCGAGCACCGGCTGCGCTTTCCCTACGACACGCAGGCCGCGCTGGCCGTGTGGCGAGCGCTCTCGTTCAAGCCTGAACCCTTCGTGGCCGATGCGGGCAAGCCTGCCGAATGGAACCGCGGCGCCTACCTCGTCAACGGGCTGGGCCATTGCATCGCCTGCCACGGCAGCCGCAATTCGCTCGGCGCGACCGAGGCGAAGCTGGGGCTCTCGGGCGGCCTGATCGCCGTCGAGAACTGGTATGCGCCCTCGCTCACCGATCCGCACGAAGCGGGCGTTGCCGACTGGCCCGCGGCCGAGGTGGTGTCGCTGCTGAAGAACGGCGTGGCGCCGCGGGGCTCGGTGATGGGGCCGATGGCCGACGTGGTGTTCCGCAGCACGCAGTACCTGAGCGACGCCGACCTCACGGCGATGGCCAGCTATCTCAAGGACCTGCCCGACGCGCCCAAGGCCGAAGCTCCGGCCGCGGCAAAGGCCCCGATCCGCCGCGACGCCGGCACCATGGCGCGCGGCGCGAAGATCTACGACCAGCGCTGCGCCTACTGCCACGGCGACCAGGGCCAGGGCGCGGCGGGCGCATACCCGCCGCTGGCGGGCAACCGCGCGGTGAACATGGCGCGGCCCACCAACCTGATCCAGGTGATCGCGCACGGGGGCTTCCTGCCGTCGACCTCGGGCAACCCGCGCCCCTACGGCATGCCGCCGTTCGGCCAGACGCTGGACGCGGCCGAGGTCGCGGCCGTGCTCACCTACGTGCGCGGCTCCTGGGGCAACGACAGCCCGCCGGTCACCCAGCTCGACACGATGCGCCGCTGAGCGATCGAAAGAACGAGCGAACGTTCGCTCAGATGTTCGTGCTGGACGGAATGCGGCTCGGCAGCAGGTATTCGTAGGGCCGCGCGCGCGTGGCGTTGCGCTGGCGGATGGTCGCCTCGATGCCTGCGAGCGCACTGCGGAAGCGCTCCAGCGGCCCGCCCTGGCCCGCGATGGCCGGGTCCAGCAGCACAGGCAGGTGCGGGAACACGTTGTCCCTGTACTCGCCCAGCGGCCGGTAGTACACGCCGCCGAGGATGTGGAACAGCAGGATCTGCTCCTGCGCCGCAAGCCGCGAAGGCAGCATCTGCGACCAGCTCGCCTCGCTCTGGCCAGCGCTGCCCGCCGGCGCCGGCATGCCTTCGGCGCCTGCGCTGAAAGGCGCATAGGTCATCACCGCGTACTGCGGGAAGTTCACTGCCGCATGCTGCGCGCTGGCGTTGAAGATGATGGCGGTGAGCACGTCGACGAGCTGCGCGCGCGTGGTGATGGCCCGGAAGCCGTGCACCTTGCCGCTGGTGGCCAGCTCGGCGGCCCAGGCCTTGAGCTCGTAGTCGCCGGTCACGTCGGCATCGCTCAGGTAGTAGGTGGCCACGTAGTCGCCCACCCATTGCGTGATCGCGTTCCACACCAGCAGGGCGTCGTCGCGGTAGGCGTAGTCGGGCAGCGCCGCTGTGTCGTCCACGCCGCGCGTGCGCAGGTCGTTGGGCAGCATCATGCGGTCGTAGAAGTCGTAGGCCAGCCGATCGCGTCCGCACTGCTGCTGCAGCGTCTCGATGGGCGCGGCGAGGATCACGTCGCCGGTGGTCAGCGGCGCCATGATGATCAGCGTGGCTGCCTCGTTGATGAACATCGCGCCTTCGAGATGAGGCGACAGCAGCCGGCTCAGCGGATGCGCGGTCGCCAACTGGCGCTGCGTGGCCATCGCGAAGGCTTCCGACATCAGGTGCGTGCGGCCCAGGTGCACGAACATCTCGTGGTAGTTGAAGTCGGCCACCTGCACCGCGGTCTTGGCCGACTGCCAGGCCCAGTAGGCCTCGGCGTTGGCCGTGTCGTCCACGCGCAGGAAGATCGGGTTCGCGGCCGGGTCCTGACCGCACTGGATGGCGACCGGCACCAGCGAGCGGCCGGCCTTCGGCCGCGCGAACAGCGCGATGGGCGCCTGGATGTAGCCCGTGCCCGTGAGCGGCTTGACCTGCGCCCCGGCCGGTGCCATGTCGCCCAGGCCTTCGTAGTCGAGGATGTAGAGCCGTCCCGACGAGGCCGCGTCGGCGAGGCTGTCGCCCGAGCCCATCACCTGCCGGTACTGCGCGTCGCCCAGTGGGAACTTGGCCGGCAGGGTGGTCGCGCGCTGGATCAGCATCGGGTTGGGCCCGGCCACGCGCATCGCGGCGAACAGGTCGTTGTCGTGCAGCAACTGCGCGATGGCCGGCTTCTCGATGGTGACGAAGAGCGCGTCGTACTGCGCCACCGTCTTCGGTCCGTTCAACGCGCCCAGCGGGCCCTGCGAGAGCAGGTCGTGGTGGATCTGCTTGAGCTGCGTGGCGATGTCGCCCGCCGCGCCCGTGAGCGTTTCGAGCGTGCTCAAGACTGCGGCGGGCAGTGTCGCCAGTCCGCCGTTGGCGGCCAGCAGCTGGTCGAAGCTGGCCTGCAGGCTGGCGAGCCGCGTGCGCAGGTTGTCGAGCGACTGCAGGCTGCTGGACGCCAGCGCGCTGGTCGCGAACGAAGCCGCGAAGTTGGTGACGGCCTCCAGTGCCTTCGCGGTGGTCTTCAGCTGGTGCTCCAGCGCCGGCAGTTCCGTGGCGGGCACCACCGCGCCCATCGGCACGCCGGCCAGGTTGATGTGCGATTCGGTCCAGACATAGGTCGCCTGCCGCCCGACCAGTTCGAGCCGCCGCAGCGTGGCGCTGATCGGGTCGATCTTCTGCGGCAGCGTGGGCCTGGGCACCGGCAGTGCGGCCGAGGCGGTGGAAGCCTTGCCCGCCAGCAGGCCCAGGCCGCCCGCCGAGGCGGACCATTTGAGGATGTCTCTGCGCTTCATCGGGAGTTCCCTGTTGTTGTGTATCTCGGGAAGGCCGACGGAAGGCTCGGCCACCGAATCGAACGGTCGTTCGATTCGGTGGGCGGATTCTGCGGAGGGGCCCGGGCGTTGGCAATCAGGGTTGCTGCCTACTTCGAGGCGCGTCCCCTGCAACGCCTGGTCAGCGCGTCGTCAGGCGGTATGCGGGTGGCGTGCGGCGTCGTACAGCGTGCGCGCCAGTTCGCGATGCCTCGCGAGCAGCGGTGCCAGTTCGAGCCCGGTGAATGCGCCGCCGCGGATGCGCACCACGCCGCCGATCACGCTCAGCGACACCGAGGCAGGCGTGCAGAACACGAGCGCCGCCACCGGGTCGTGCCACGCGCCCGCGTGCGCGACGCCGCGCATGTCGAAGGCAACGATGTCGGCCGACATGCCGGGCGCGATCGCACCGATGTCGTCGCGGCCCAGCACCTGCGCGCCGCCGAGCGTGGCGATCTCGAGCGCCTCGCGCGCCGTCATCGCCGCCGGGCCGTAGCCCACGCGCTGCAGCAGCATCGCCTGGCGCGCCTCGCCCAGCATGTGCGCGCCGTCGTTCGACGCGCTGCCGTCCACCCCCAGCCCCACCGGCACGCCTGCGCGGCGCATCGCACCGATGGGCGCGATGCCCGAGGCCAGCCGCATGTTGGAGCACGGGCAGTGCGCCACGCCCGTGCCGGTGCGGCCGAAGAGCGCGATGCCGGCCTCGTCGAGCTTCACGCAGTGCGCATGCCACACGTCGCGGCCGACCCAGCCCAGGTCTTCGGCGTACTCGGCCGGCGTCATGCCGAACTTCTCGCGCGAGTAGGCGACGTCGTTGTCGTTCTCGGCCAGGTGCGTGTGCAGCGAGACACCGCGCTCGCGCGCCAGTTCGGCCGACAGACGCATCAGGTCGCGCGACACCGAGAAAGGCGAGCAGGGCGCGAGCACGATGCGGTGCATCGAATGGCGCGAGGCGTCGTGCCAGCGGTCGATGAGCCGCTCGCTGTCGCGCAGGATCGCTTCCTCGGTCTCGACCACTTCGTCGGGCGGCAGGCCGCCGGCGCTGCGGCCCACGCTCATGCTGCCGCGCGCCGCGTGGAAGCGCATGCCCATCGCGTCGGCCGCCTCGATCGAATCGTCGAGCCGCGAGCCGTTGGGAAACAGGTAGAGATGGTCGCTGGTGGTGGTGCAGCCCGAGAGCATCAGCTCGGCCATCGCGGTCTGCGTCGACACGCGGATCATCTCGGGCGTGAGGCGCGCCCACAGCAGGTACAGGTTGGTCAGCCAGCCGAAGAGCTCGGCGTCCTGCGCCTCGGGCACCGCGCGCGTGAGGCTCTGGTACATGTGGTGGTGCGTGTTGACCAGGCCGGGCATCACCACGTGGCCGCGCATGTCGATGGCCTCGGCGCGGCCGTCGCGCAGGGCTTCGAGGCATGCGATCGGCAACTCGGCCGTGGGGCCGGCCCAGGCGATCGCGGGGCCGTCGCACACCACGGCGCCATCGGCGAT
Organism: Variovorax sp. 22077; assembly: GCF_052044195.1. Lineage (NCBI taxonomy): Bacteria > Pseudomonadati > Pseudomonadota > Betaproteobacteria > Burkholderiales > Comamonadaceae > Variovorax > Variovorax sp. 22077. The sequence continues at coordinate 19,229 of NZ_JBQEQC010000015.1, read as the reverse complement.
CTCGCGCCGGGTGGCGTCCATGGTGACGAGGATGTCGGCGTGTCGGAGGATCAGCATGGCGGCATTCTTGCCGCGGCCCGGGTCGCGGGCAAGCGCAAGGCGATGCCGCCGTTCAGGACTCGTTGCTGATCCCGCTGCTCACATGCCCCGCCGGCACGTGCCGCGAGGCCGCATCCACGTGCCCCGTCTGGTCGTCGAAGAAGAAGTCGGGCTCGAACTCGCGCAGGAACTCGCCCTTGGGCAGGCCGCCGAGGAACATGGCCTCGTCGACGCGGATGTTCCACTTCATCAGCGTGCGGATCGCGCGCTCGTGCGCCGGGGCGCTGCGCGCGGTGACCAGCGCGGTGCGGATGCGCATCTGCGCGTTGCCGGCCATCTGCAGGCGGTGCAGGGCGGCCAGCAGCGGCTTGAACGGGCCTTCGGGCAGGGGGAGGTCGGCCTTGCTGAGTTCGTGGGCCTGGAAGGCGTCGAGGCCCTGGGCCTGGAACACGCGCTCGGCCTCGTCGGAGAACAGCACGGCGTCGCCGTCGAAGGCGATGCGCACTTCGTTCGGCCATGCGTCGCTGGCCTTCACCGATTCGACCAGCACGCGCGCCGCCGGAAAGCCGGCGTTGAGCGCCTCGCGCACGTCCTGCGCGTTGACCGAGAGGAACAGGTGTGCGCGCAGCGGGCGCAGGTAGCCGAAGGGCGGTCGGCCCTGGGTGAACACGCCGCGCTGCAGCTTGATGTCGGCCGCGGCGCTCGACCTGAAGATGCGCATGCCCGAGACCGGGTCGTTGCGCGAGAGGATCACCACCTCCACGCGCTGCACGCCGTCGTCGTTGAAGCGCAGCAGCTTGCGGATCAGCGAGTAGGCGATGCCGGGCGCGGCCGGCACGTCGATGCGGTCGAGCTGCAGCTTCATGTAGCCCTCGTCGTCGCCCGCCTCGAAGACCTTGTTCTCTTCCTCGAGGTTGAACAGGGCGCGCGAGGAGATCGCGACCACGAGCTTGTCTTCCAGCGTTACCGGCATGGCGCTTCCTTGCGGCTGTGTCTTCTTCGAGCAGTTGCGCCGCGCGCGGCAGCCCTCTGCAAGCGGGTTGGAGGCCGCACGAAGTGGGCAAGCCTGGGGGTCTGCCTCATTTCACGAACTGGTTGAGCTGGATGATGGGCAGCATCACCGCGAGCACGATCAGCATCACCACGCCGCCCATCGCCACGATCAGCAGCGGCTCCAGGATGGTGGCCAGGTGCATCGCGCGGCGCTGCACTTCGGCGCCGAGCTGGTTGGCGGCGCGCTGCAGCATCAGCGGCAGGGTGCCGGTCTGCTCGCCGAGGCGGGCGAACATCGACACCAGGCCCGGAAAGCGCTTCTTCTGCGCCAGCGCCGATGCCAGCGGCGCGCCTTCGCGCACCAGCACCAGCGCGTCGAGCGCATCGGCGCGCATCGCACGGTTGCCCAGCGTTTCAGAGGCGGCCTGCAGCGCGCGCAGGATCGGCACGCCGGCGGTGGCCAGCATGGCGAGCGTGCTCGCGAAGCGCGCCGCGTTGTAGCCGCGCGAGAGCTTGCCCACCAGCGGCAGCCTGAGCCAGGCCGCATCGAACTTCAGGCGCAGCGCCTCCTGCGCCAGCGCGAGCCGTGCGCCGATGGCCACGAGCACCACGCCGGCCAGCATCCACCAGCCGTAGTTGCGAACGCCGGCGCTCAGCGACAGCATCACCGTGGTGAGAAAAGGCAGCGAGCGCTTCGTGCCCGCGAACACCTGCGCCACCTGCGGCACCACGTAGCTCACGAGGAAGATCACGATCACGATCGCCACCAGCGTGACGATGGCCGGGTACAGCGCCGCACCGATCAGCTTCTGCTGCAGCGCCTGGCGCTCTTCGAGGTCGTCGGCGAGGCGGTCGAGCACGAGGCCCAGGTTGCCGCTCTGCTCGCCGGCGCCGATCACGGCCGTGTAGATGGGCGAGAACTCGCGCGGATGCGCCGACAGCGCACGGGCGAAGGGGGAGCCTGCATTGACCTCGGCGCGCAGCGAGGCGACGAGGTTGCGCTGCTGGTCCGATTCGGCTTCATCGGTCAGCGCAGTGAGCGCGCGTTCCAGCGGCAGGCCCGAGGAGACGAGGCCCGCGAGCTGCCGCGTCCACACCGCGAGCCCGGTCGAATTGAACACGCGCTTGCCGCCGCCGAGCCAGCGGCCGAGACCGCTGCGCTGGCTGGAACCACCGGCATGCTCGCTGCCCACCGGCTTGACCGACAGCGGTATGAGCGACTGCGCGCGCAGCAGGCTGCGCGCGCTGCGGGCGGTGTCGGCCTCCAGCACGCCTTCGCGCGACTGGCCGCTGGCGTCGATGGCTTCGAATGCGTAGGCGGGCATCTCTTCTCTTCTTGCTCGCTACTCGCGCGTGACGCGCAGCAGCTCGGCGCGCGACGTGATGCCGGCCTGCACCAGCCGTTCGCCGTCCTCGCGCATCGAGCGCAGGCCGCCGCGCTGGCCGGCCTCGAACAGCTGGCTCTCGGCGGCCTTGCCGTGGATGAGCGCCTGCACCTTGTCGTCGGCCACCAGCAGCTCGAAGATGCCGGTGCGGCCCTGGTAGCCGGTCTGCCCGCAGGCTTCGCAGCCCGCGCCGGCGCAGACCGTGCAGACCTTGCGCACGAGCCGCTGCGCGAGCACGCCCAGAAGGGACGAACTCAGCAGGAAGGGCTCCACGCCCATGTCGGTGAGACGCGTGACTGCGCTGACGGAATCGTTGGTGTGCAGCGTGGCCAGCACCAGGTGACCGGTCAGCGAGGCCTGGATGGCGATCTGCGCGGTCTCGAAGTCGCGGATCTCGCCGATCATGATCACGTCCGGGTCCTGCCGCAGGATGGCGCGCAGGGCCTTGGCGAAGGTGAGTTCGATCTTGGCGTTGATCTGTGTCTGGCCCACGCCCGGCAGCTCGTACTCGATGGGGTCTTCCACCGTCATGATGTTGCTGCGGGTGGCGTCGAGCCGGGCCAGCGCGGCGTACAGCGTGGTGGTCTTGCCCGAGCCCGTGGGCCCGGTCACGAGGATGATGCCGTGCGGCTGCGCGATCAGCTTCTCGAAGCGCTCGAGCGTGTCGCCCTGCATGCCCACCGATTCGAGCGTGAGCTTCGATTCGCTCTTGTCCAGCAGGCGAAGCACCGCGCGTTCGCCGTGCGCGCTCGGCAGCGTCGACACCCGCACGTCGACCGCGCGCGTGCCGATGCGCAGCGAGATGCGCCCGTCCTGCGGCAGCCGCTTCTCGGAGATGTCGAGGTCGGCCATGATCTTCAGGCGCGAGATCAGCGCCGCGTGCAGTGCCCGGTTGGGCTGCACCACTTCGCGCAGCGTGCCGTCGATGCGGAAGCGCACGGACGAGGTGCGCTCGTAGGGTTCGATGTGGATGTCGCTCGCGCCGTCGCGCGCGGCCTGCGTGAGCAGCGCGTTCAGCATGCGGATGATGGGCGCGTCGCCCGCGCTCTCCAGCAGGTCTTCGACCGCCGGCAGCTCCTGCATCATGCGGGAGAGGTCGGCGTCGCTCTGTACCTCGCTCACCACCGCCGCGGCGCTCGACTCGCCCTGCGCGTAGGCCGCGCTGATGCGCTGCGCCAGCGGGCCGTCGGCGAGCACCTCGAAGGCCTGAACGCCGTACTTGCGCGACACCTCGCCGACTGCGCTGCGCGCCGGATGGCTCGACATCCAGAGGGTGTACCGGCCGTCGTCGGTCTCCTCCAGCAGCAATTGCTGGCTGCGTGCGAAGGCGTAGGGCAGGGGGTAGCGGTTGGACATCGGGGCGGTATCAGGGCAGTTCGCGCGAGCTCACCGGGTCGGCGGTGGGGGGCAGGGCGCCGCGCAGGGGGCTGGGCGCCAGCCTGCGGCTGTCCGCGGCGGGCTGCGGCGGCGGGATCAGCTGGGTGCCTTCGAAGCTCGTGCCGCTGCGCGCGGTGCTCGGTGCGGAAGGGGCCGCAGAGATGGGCGCCGCAGGGCGCGACGGCGGCACCAGCTCGGGCAGGACGTTCGAGCCGCTCACGCCGCGCAGCATCACATTGGAGGTGTCGGGTTGCGTGCGAATCTGCAGGCCGCGGATCTCGTCGTAGCGGTCGTACGCGAAGGCCTCCGTGGCATTGGCGTCGCGCATCACCGCCGGACGCAGGAACATCATGAGGTTGACCTTGTCGCGCGTGCGGGCCTGGCTCTTGAACAGGTTTCCGAGCACGGGGATGTCACCCGCCAGCGGCACCTTCTCGACCGTGTTGTTGTAGGAGTCGGACAGCAGGCCGCCGAGCATCACGAGCCCGCCGTCTTCCACCAGCACGCTCGATTCGATCGAGCGCTTGCTCGTGGTCGGGCCGTTCTGGTTGTTGACCGTGTTCTGGTCGACCGTGGAGGTCTCCTGGAAGATCGTCAGCTTCACCGTGCCGTTCTCGTTGATGGTCGGGCGCACGCGCAGCGTGAGGCCGACGTCCTTGCGCTCGACGGTCGTGAACGGATTGACGCCGACCGAGCCCGAGGTGCTGGCGTACTGGCCCGTCACGAAGGGCACGTTCTGGCCGATGACGATCTTGGCTTCCTCGTTGTCCAGCGTCAGCAGGTTCGGCTTGGACAGCACGTTGGCGTCCTTGTCGCTGTCGAAGAAGCTGGCGATCGCGCCCAGGATGTACTGGCCGCCGATCTTCCCGGCGATGCCGAGGTTCGCCCCCGGCGTGATCGCCCCCGCCACGCCGGCGGCATTGCGCGTGGCCAGCGCCTGGGTCAGCGTCAGCAGGTTGGCGCCGGCCACCGAGGAGTTGGTGCCGAGCACCGCGTTGCTGCCCAGCGCGCTTTGCCACTGCACGCCGAACTTCGCGGCCGCGGTGTCGTTCACCTCGACGATCAGCGCCTCGATCATGACCTGCGCGCGCCGGCCGTCGAGCCTGTCGATGACCGCCCGGATCTGCCGGTACTGCGGCTCGGGCGCCGTGATGATCAGCGAGTTGGTCGACGGGTCGGCCTGGATCTGGCCGCCGGTGGAAGGCTGGTTGGCGTTGTTCAGCGGCGCGGTGGCGGCCGCCGAAACGCCCGACTGGCCGCTGTTGTTCAGGTTCACCTGCATCGCCTGCGGCGCGCTCTGCTGCGGCACGGACCCGGCCGCGGCGCCTGGCGTGCCCGGCGCCGTGTTCAGCTGGTTGGCGGCCATGGCGGCGCGCAGCGTGGCCGCGAGGCGCACCGCGTCGGCGTTCTTCAGGTAGACCACGTAGATGTTGCCGGCCGCGCCGTTGCTGCTCTCGGCGGCAGGGCGGTCGAGCTTGTCGACCAGGGTGCGGATCAGCGCCACGCGCGCGGGGTTGGCCGCGCGGATGATCAGCGAGTTGCTGCGCGGATCGGCCAGGAGCGTGGTCCGGAACGACGCATCGGCAGCGCCCGGGGCAGCCGCCGCACCCGGAGCGCCCGAGCCGCCGCCGTCCACCAGCCGCTGCACCAGCGGCACCATGTCGGTCGCCACCGAGTGCCTGAGCTGGATGATCTCGATGTCCGAGGCGTTCGGCACGTCGAGCGACGCGATGATGCGCGCGAGCCGTCGCATGTTGTCCGCGTAGTCGGTGATCACGAGCGAGTTGTTGCCCGGGTTCACGTTGATGGTGTTGTTCGGCGGGATCAGCGGGCGCAGCACCGGCAGCAGGTTGTTCGGCGACTCGTAGTTGAGGCGGAAGATCTGCGTGACGATCTGGTTGCTGCCGCTGGAAGCCGTGGCGCTGATGGAGGTGTTGACGGTGCTGCTCTGCAGCTTGGCGTCGGCCTCGGGCACCACCTTGTAGAGGCCGTCGGCCTCCACCACCGCGAAGCCCTGCAGGCGCAGCGCCGAGGCGAACTGGTTGAACGCGGCCGACGGCTGGATCGCGCGGTCGGTGACGAGATTCATCGTGCCCTTCACGCGCGGGTCGACCACCACGTCGCGGCCGGTGACCACCGCCATGGTGCGGGCCACCGCCTCGATGTCGGCATTGGAGAAGTTCAGCGTGATCGGCTCGCCGCGGCGCGGCGCGTCGCCGGTCTGCGCGAACGCGGCGGGCGCGCCCTGCAGGAACGTGGCGGCGATCAGCACGCGCACGGCGAGCGCGACGGTGCCGGTCGAAAACAGTGGCTTCATCATGAGGATCAACCCAGGGTGATGATCGAACGCGCGTTGTCGCGCCGTCCGATGATGTTCAACAAATTGGAAAGTGCGTCTTCGCGGCCGGGCGCGGCGCTGGCTTCGCCGTTGAAGCGGAAGGAGGTGCCGGTCCAGCTGCCGCTGCCGTTGAGTTCGAGGCTGCCCTCGCGCGTGCTCAAAAGCAGCGTGGGGCGGCTGCCGCCTTCGAGCGTGAGCCGGTAGCTGCCCATCGGCCGCAGCGTCGAGAGGCTGGATGAAACGTCGGTCGCGTCGAGCGTCGCCTGTCCGGCGATGCGCAGCGCGGGGCCGTCCCACTGCATCGCGAAGGCCTTGGTGTTCAGGTCGAGTGCGCCTTCGAGCTTGAGCGTGTTCCACGGCGCGCCCAGGCCCATGAGCAGGGTGGCGGGCCAGCGCGAGCGGCTGTCCTGCCATTCGACCAGCATGCCTCCGGCGCGCGGGCTGGCCTTGAGTTCGAGCGGCTGCGTGGCGCAGCACGGCAGGTCGAGGCTGGCGGAGATGCCGCTCCAGCTCGGGCGCATGCGCCAATGCAGCAGGCCCGGCAGCGACACCGCCTGCATGCCGCCTGCGCCGCTGGCGAGCACGACCGCGGCCGTGCCGTTCCACACGGTGCCGCGCGGGTTGGTCAGCACGAGGCGGCCCTGGCTCCAGCTCGACAGCGCGCCCGACAGCCAGCGCGCGGGCGCAAAGAGCACCACGGCCAGCAGCACGCCGACGACCGTGCCGAGCAGGGCCCAGCGCCAGCCAAGGCGTGGTCGCGATTCGGGGATCGGAGGGCGGCTCAGCATGCGGGTCTGCTGTTCCTCATCGCGCCGCGGGCAGCGCCATGACGATGGTGCCGTCCCATCGGACCTGCGGCGTCTTCGGCGCATCCTTGGCGCCGGAGGAGGAGGGCGGCGGCGCCGAGGCCGGCGCACGCGTCAGGTGGACTTCGCGCGGCACCGCGTGCGCATTGCCGCGGGCCTGTCCGAGCCATTGGGCGACGGTGGACGCGGGCGCGGCACGCAGCGAGACGCTGGCCGCACCGTCGCCGCCGGATGCCATGAGCTGCGCGTTGCTCGTGCCGAGGCCTTCGCGCACCGAGGTTTCGAGCGCGCGCATCGCGTCGTCGCGGTTCAGCCGCGGCTGCGACTGCAGCGCCTTCGCGCGGGCCTGCAGCGTGGCCATCTGCTGCAGCTGCGCATCGAGCTGCGCGTGTTCGGCCGGTGCGGCCGACAGGGTGCGCAGTGCGGGAGCGAGCGCGATCCACCAGAGCAGGGCCAGCGCCACGAGTGCGGCTGCGGCTTGGACCATGCGGCGCTCGCGCACTTCCAGGGTGGCCCAGCGGGCCTTGAGCTGTTCGCTGAAATTCATCGGTTGGCCTCGGCCTGCACCAGCAGGAGGTCGCCCTCGGTGCGCACGTTGTAGCCGCGCGGCGCCATGGCGCCAGTGATCTGCGAGACCTCCGAGGGCTGCAGCCCCAGGCCGCGCAGCCGCAGCTGGCCGGCGCTGTAGTCGACGGCGCTCGGCACCTTGCCAGGCGGCAGCAGGGCCGCGAGCGCGCCGACCATGGGTTCGAAGTCGCTGTTGGACACGTCGCCCACGGCCTGTTGCAGCGATGCGACCTCGCGCTGCATCTGCACCGGCGCATCGACCACGATCTTCACCGAGGGAAAGGTCTGGGTCAGCATCGCCTTGGCGGCTTGGCGCTTCGATTCGAGGGCGTTGCGCTCCTTCCATGCCCAGGCGTTCAGGCCGATGAGCTGGGTCAGCAGCAGGGCGATCACGCCCCAGCGCGCGGCGCGCCACTCGGGCGCATAGCGCAGCGTCTGCACCACCGAGGCGAACTTCTTGCCGGCGCGCGCGCGGCCGGTGACGGCGAGGTCGAACTGCGCGAGTTCCCAGGGCGTGCGGGTGGCCTGCAGCCAGCGCTGCGGCGACTTCACGATCGGCACGGGGCGCTGCAGCAGGTGCTCGGCGGCCTCGGCGACAGCGGGTTCGGTGGTGATGACCGCGGTGTCCAGCGGCAGGCCGTCCGACAGCGCCTGCCCCGCGCCGGCCAGCGGCAGCGAGACCACGCCGTCGGCGTCGCACACCGTGAGCCGCGCAGTCTCGGGCTCGCCGGTGACCAGCAGCAGCGGCGGGCCGTCGACCGGCTGGGGCGTGAATTCGGGAACGATGCGCACCACGCGCCGGCCGGCCGCCTCGAGCCCGTGCACGACGCTGCGCAGCCAGATGCGGTTGCAGGCCGCGACCCATACCGGCGCGCCGGCCTTGGCATCGGGCTCGAGCGCGAAGTGCAGGGCTTCGGGTTCGTCGAGCAGGTGCTCTTCGAGCAGGCCGTCGAGCACGGCGCGCAGCTTCGAGGCGCTGCCCATGCTGCCCTTGGGCAGCGTGACGCGGTGCCAGGAGAGAGCCGCGGACGGAATGCCCAGCATGACCTCCGTGCTCGAAGGCAGCAGGGCCAGCAACGCACGGCCCTGGTCGCGCAACGCAATGCCGTCGTCGCCTGCCTGGGCCCAGTCGTACTCGCCCGCGGCATCGGCCGGGGGGAGGGGGGCAATGAGCAGCAGGGGAGTCATGTGGATCTTGGAAAAGCCGGTGATTGTAGGTGCGCGTCCGACAAGGCGGCGCTCTGTTTTTCATAGCGTATCACGCAGATGTGACGCGCGCTGGAAGGCTTTTTGGCTACAAATGGTGCATCAAAATCAGGGTTTGACCGGAGTGACCGTTGCGCCGGCGCCGCGCGTGCGCCAGATCGTCGTCACAGTGACACCGCTTCGCTGTAGCAACGAGCGTTCCTCCACGTAGGTGCGATCGAGCCGCAGCTTGCCGTAGACCTCGAAGAACTGGGTGCCCACGCCGTGCTGGGCGGCGTTGAAGGGCGCGGTGCCGCTGGGCAGGGCGGCGTTGGCGGCGGCGATGTCCTTGAAGAAGGCGCGCGAGCGGCGCTCCACCAACTGGCGCGCGCTGGCGATGTTGAGCGACTCCATGCTGGCGCTGATCGCCTCCGCGCTGGCCGTGTTGAGGTTGAGCGTGGTCTTCACCGGCAGGATCGTCACGTAGGGCTCGAGCGCCGCGGCCGTCGATGCGGAGAGGCCGAGCCACACGAGTTGCGAGACCTGTTGCGGCATCAGTGGAGCGGCACCGGAATCTGCACCGCTGGTGTTGTTGGTGCTGCCGTCGGTCGAGGTGCCGGTCGCAAGCGCTGCAGCGAGGCCCGTGGTCATCAGGCTGAGCTCCGATGCGGGCAGGCCCAGCATGTTGAACAGGCGCGTGAAGGTGGCGACGCCCGCGGGGGACGGCTTGCCGTTGTCGACCAGCGAGAGCACGTTGAGCTTGGACTGCGCATCGACGATGCGGCCCGAGAGAAAGGCGTCGGGCAGCCCGTCGAGGTTGTCGCTCGCCACGTTCTTCTCGGCCGAAAGGAAGCTGGTGAGCCGCGCCTCCTCCAGCGGAACGGCCCAGGGCTCGCCCAGGTGGTCGGGGCCGCCGGCACGGCCGTCTTCCCCGAGGATGAGGCGGGACCAGTCGAGCGCCCCGATCAGCACCCAGGCCGCCTGTACGCGCGCGCGCTCGGCGCCTTCGACTTCGGCCGAACGCCACTGCTGCCAGAGCGCGGCGGCAGCGAAGGTGGCCACGAGCATCACCGTCAGCATCGCGGCGAGCAGGGCGGCGCCGCGCTGGCTGCGTCGTGCGCTCTTGGCTGTGCTTGTTTCGGGCGTCGGCGTCATGAGGTTTTCGGCGCTCCGACGGTCGGCTTGACCCAGTCGCGCGTCAGCGTGCCCGAGAGGCCCTCGCCCGGCGGCAGCGTGATGACGAGGCGCACGCCGTCGGGCATGGCGACGACCGGGCCCGAGGGGTTGTTCGGGTTGGGCGGGGTAACCGGCAGCTGGCTGGCCGGCACCCAGCTGTTGTCGCGGAAGAAGAAGATCTGCCAGCTGTTGGCCGGCACCAGCGCAACGTCGCTGAAGCCGCCGTTCGAGCCGACGCCGCCGTCCTGCGCCCAGGCGGCCGCGAGGTTCCAGGCCTGCTGCCATTCGCCGCGCGTGGTGAAGGGCAGCGATTGCCAGCGCCGCCAGCGCACGCCATCGGGGCCCGACTTGAGTGTCCAGGCCACCACCTGCACCGCGGGCGCGGTGTCATCGCTGCCGCGGCGCGTGAGCCGCAGCACCCGGCCGTCCCAGTCGATGGGTCGGGTCTGCGCGAGCGTGGTCACGGCGTCGAGGTCGGCGCCCCATTGCGCCAGCGTGGCCTGCAGCGTGAGCACGGCATCGGCGCGCTGCTGGTTCTGCGAGGTGGCGCGCGACATGCTGTCGAGGCCGCGCCAGCTCACGAGCGAGAGCAGCGCCATCACCGCGATCGCCACGAGCAGCTCGATCAGCGTGAAGCCGTGCAGGACGCGGGCACCGTGGCGTTGCCGCATCGTTCAGTACCTCCCCACCACGGTGGAGATGCGCAGGATGGGCGAATCGGCCTGGTCGCGCACCTGCACGTCGACACGCCGGAAATTCGGGTTCAGCGTCGGAATGGTCGAGGTGGTCACGTTGAAGGAGGCGCCGGCCTGCAGGCAGATCGAGCCCGAATCTCCCACCGCCGGCATCTGGCGCGACAGGCGGGCCTTGGCGAGTTCGTTCTCGGCACACAGGTCGGCCAGCACCAGGTCGGACTGGCGCTGCGCATTGCGCGTGAGCGACATGGTCGCCTGCGAGCCCGCGGCCAGTGCGATCGCGACGATGCCGAGTGCGATCAGCACCTCGATCAGCGTGAAGCCGCCGATGCGGGAGTCGGCGTGCAAAGCCGGAGCGCGTCGCGCTTTCATTGAACCGCCGACACGGTGAAGGGGCGCACCCCGTCGGTCGAGATGCGCAACGCGCGCGCGGGCGGACCGGCGGAATAAAGCATGACCTGCTGGGCCGCGATGATCGGGTCGGGCCCGAGCTGCAGAGCGGGAAGCTGCGTGCCGTTGGCGAGCGAGATCTGGGCGGTGATGCCCTCGGCGGCCCAGCCGTCGGGCAGCGAGCCGGGCAGGAGCCCGTCGAACCTGAAGCTGCCCTCGACCGGCCGCCACCGCACCACGATGCCGCTGGCGCGCGACTGGGCGCGGGCCGATTCGAGCAGGGCGGCCAGGCGATCGGCCTCGCGGTCGAGGTTGGCGGCGTTGGTGTCGCGGATGGCGAAGCTCACGGCGGCAGTGGCGATCGCGATGATGGCGATCACCACGATCAGCTCCAGCAGCGTGAAGCCGCGGGATCGGTGGATGCTGGTGCGTCGGTGCGGGTTGCGGGGCAGTGCGCCCGTGCCGCCGCTGCTACTGCCAGCTGCCGATGTCGGCATTCTTGCCCTCGCCGCCGCTCTGGCCGTCGGCGCCGAACGAGAGCACGTCGATCTCGCCCTTGATGCCAGGGTTCAGGTACTGGTAGGGATGGCCCCAGGGATCATTGGGCAGCTTCTCGACGTAGGGCTTCCAGTTCGGGGCGGCCGGGCCGGTGGTCGGGCGGGTGAGCAGCGCCTGCAGGCCCTGCTCGGCAGTGGGGTAGCGCTGGTTGTCCAGGCGGTAGAGCTTGAGCGCCTGCATCAGGTTGTTGATGTCGGTCCGGGCGGCCGTCACGCGGGCGTCGTCGGCGCGCTCGATCACGTTCGGGACGATGAGTGCCGCCAGCACGCCGATGATGACCAGCACGACCATCAGCTCGATCAGCGTGAAGCCGCGTTGGACGGTACGGGTAGCGGCACGAAGGAATTTGTTCATAGCTTGGGCAGACATGATTCGGAAGGCGCGCTGCATGATAATCCGCGGCCATGACAAGTCCTTACTCCGCCGCCCGCTGGCATGCCCCACTTGCCACGACGGGGCTTTGGGCGTTGGCGGCCGGCGCTGCGGTGTTCTGGGCGCTCCGGCTGGCGGCCCCGGCAGATGCCGTCGCGGCCGCCGCGACCATGCCGCGGCCTTCCGTGGCGGCCGATTCCGATTCGGTGGCACGCCTGCTGGGCGTGCTGCCCGAGTCGCGCACGGCGCCTGTGGCGCCGGAAGCCGCCAGCCGGTTCGCGCTGGCCGGCGTGGTGGCCGACCCTTCCAAGCGCGGCGCGGCGCTGATCTCTATCGACGGCAAGCCGCCGCGCCCTTTCCGCGTCGGCTCGACGGTCGGTGAGAGCTATGTGCTGCAGTCGGTGGGCCTGCGCTCGGCCACGATCGGCATGCAGGCCGAGGGACCCGCGGCCTTCACGTTGCAGCTGCCGGTGCGGGCGCCGATCAGCGTTTCCAGCCCTGCGCTGGCAACTGCGCCCGTGGTGGCCGTGCCGCCCGCGACGATGCCGGCAGTGGCCGTTCCGCCACAGACGCCGCAACAGCAGATCCAGCCTCCGCCGCTTCAGCCCGGTGGCGCGTTGCTGCAACAGCCGGCTTCGATGGGGGCGCCGCCCCTGCAACAGCAGGCGGTTGCGCAGTAGTCGCCCAGCAAGTATCCAGGAGCAAGAAGCGAAGCCGGCCGCGCGCCGGCTTCTGCTTTTTCAGGCCTGGAGGAAAAGCCGGTATGCCGGGTTGGCGGTCTCCTCGACGTAGGGATAGCCCAGCGTCTTGAGGAACGCGTCGAATTCTGCGGACTCGCCGGCCGGCACCTGCAGGCCGACGAGGATGCGGCCGTAGTCCGCGCCCTGATTGCGGTAGTGGAACAGGCTGATGTTCCAGCTCGGCTGCATCAGGCTCAGGAACTTGAGCAGCGCCCCCGGCCGTTCGGGGAACACGAAGCGCAGCAGGCGCTCGTCGTGCGCGAGCCCGGTACGCCCGCCAACCAGGTGCCGCAGATGCTCCTTGGCGAGTTCGTCGTGCGTGAGGTCGAGCGCGTCGAAGCCGTGCGCCGCAAAGGTCCGCGCGATGAGCGCCGACTCGCCGCGCGTCGAGGTCGTGAGGCCGACGAACACATGCGCCTTGGCCGCGTCGCTGATGCGGTAGTTGAATTCGGTCACGTTGCGCAGCGCGCCACCTCCGGTGCCCGGCGCTTCCGACTCGCTGGCCGGCATCTCGCCGATCAGTTCGCAGAAGCGGCGGAAGCTGCCGCGCTCCTCGGGCATGGTGACGGCGAACAGGGCCTCGCGCTCCTCGCCAACCTCCGCGCGTTCGGCGACGAACCGCAGCCGATCGAAATTCATGTTCGCACCGCACAGGATCGCGGCGTAGGTCTCGCCGTGTCTGCCATGCTGTGCGACGTATTCCTTGATGGCCGCGACCGCCAGCGCACCCGCCGGCTCGACGATGCTGCGCGTGTCCACGAAGATGTCCTTGATGGCGGCGCAGACGGCGTCGGTGTCGACGGCGATGTATTCGTCCACCAGTTCGCTGGCGATGCGGAAGGTTTCTTCCCCGACGAGCTTGACGGCCGTGCCGTCCGAGAACAGGCCGACATCGGGAAGGTTCACGCGCTGATGCGCAGCGACCGATTGCATCATCGCGTCGGAGTCGTTCATTTGCACGCCGATCACCTTGATCTCGGGGCGCACCGCCTTGATGTAGTTGGCCACGCCGGAGATCAGGCCGCCGCCGCCGATCGCGACGAACACCGCATCGAGCGGGCCTTGATGCTGCCGAAGGATCTCCATGGCGATGGTGCCCTGGCCGGCAATGACGTCGGGATCATCGAAGGGATGGACGAAGGTCAGGTTCTGCTTTGTCTGCAATTCGAGTGCGTGCAGATAAGCATCGGAATAGCTGTCGCCATGCAGAACGATTTCTCCGCCGAAACCGCGCACTGCATCGATTTTGAGTTTGGGTGTGGTCACCGGCATCACGATCACCGCGCGAGTGCCGAGCTTGCGGGCGCCCAATGCGACGCCTTGCGCATGATTGCCGGCCGAGGCGCAAATCACGCCGCTCGCCAAGTGCTCGGCACTCAGATGCGCCATCTTGTTATAGGCGCCGCGAAGCTTGAAGCTGAAAACAGGCTGCTGGTCTTCGCGCTTCAATAGAACGGTGTTGCCGAGTCGTTCGCTGAGCGCGCGCGCCTTCTCGAGCGCGGACTCGACAGCAACGTCGTAGACCCGGGCGTTGAGAATTTTTCTGAGATAGTCGGCGGGCGTCAGCTTTGTTTTAAGAGGTGCGTCTTGCACGATTTTTTCCAAGGGAGTTTTCATTTGCTAACTGCCGATGATAAGAGGCATCGAGATTGCATGCGAGATATGGCATGGACACAAATGTCATAAACCTCTTCCACAAGGCGCCAGCTGCCAAATGATTCGGGATTTTTTGGACGCACCTATCCCGCGATCCATACGGCCGCCGATCAAATTACAAATGAGCAAAATCTGTTATCAATTTCTGTCAGTGATCTTTCGAAGAGGCTGATGCAGGCGGAGGCCGCGCGCGTTCAGCGAAAAGAAATCGGACGTGCTACGTGGCAGGTGATGGGCAACAGATTGCGTGCGCACATCGTTCCGTTGCTGGGCGATGTGCCCGTGCAATCGTTCGCGACGGCTGATGCGCAACGCCTGATCGATCACCTCGGAGAGCAGGGCTTCACCAGTACGACCATTGCCCAGTACCTGGTGCTGCTGCGCAAAGTGGTGATGCACGGCGTGCACATCGGCGTGCTTCGCGACGCGCCTGCATTCCCGAAGGTCAAGGTGCGCAGCCAGCCGCGTGGCAGCTTCAGCGTTGCGGAGTACCGCGCGATCATCAAGACGGCGCGTAGCCTGCGCGGGCATTCGCATCCGGTGCTCGATCAGCTTGCCGCGGGCGAGCGCTTCTGGATCGCGCGCGAGTTGCTTGCGATGCCGCATGAACTGCCATGGCTGGTTCGCTGGATGGTGAACACCTTCGTCCGCCCGAGCGACATCAAGTTCATGAAGCACAGGCACATCGAGGTGGTGCGTGGCAAGCACGTCTATCTGCGGATGAACCTTCCGGAGACCAAGCGGCACAGCCAGCCGATCGTGAGCCTGTGTCCTGCCGTGCGGGTCTATGAATGCCTGCTCGCCTACCGTGATGAGCATGGGTACGGCGGCGCGGAAGACTATGTGTTCATGCCGCAGCTCAAGAATCGGGAGCACGCCCTGGCGGTGCTCAACTTCTTCTTTCACTGGGTTCTCGAAAAAGCTGGGCTTGAGAAGGGGCCGTTGGGCCAGTCGAGGACCTTGTACTGCCTGCGCCATACCGCCATCACGTTGCGGCTTCTGTACGGGCAAGGAATCGACATGCTGACCTTGGCGCGCAACGCGCGCACGAGCGTCAACATGGTCGAGCGTTTCTACGCCTCGGTATTGAGCGGAGAAATGAATGTGGGGTTGCTGCAGAGCCGGCGTAGCCGGACAACCTGAAAGAGAACGGGGAAAACGAGAAAAAGCCGCCCGGCGTGAGCCGGGCGACTTGAGGCATGTTTGCCGCTTCGAACTGGCAGGAGCCAGCATCGGGGTCAGGCAAAGAACTTGAAAAGTTCGACGATCAGAATGCGTGGCGAATGCCGAAGTCGTAGCCCGTCGAAGTCTTCGGCTTGAACACATTCTCGGAGGCCTTGTAGAAACCGGGGCCGCCGACCGTCAGTGCTGCGCCGTTCTTGTTGCTGACACGAGCGATCGTTGCATACAGAGCCGTTCGCTTGGACAGGTTGTGCACATAGCCCAGCGCGAGCTTGTTCGCCTTTGGATCGGGGGTGTTCAAGCCGTAGGGATTGAACGGCTTGTTGTAGTCGTACTTGACGCTCGAGTAGGCTGCACGGATGAGTCCCGGGCCGACCGGCACGGTCACGCCGAGCAGGTAGCCGTTCAGATCCACGTCTGGACGGGCTCCGATGATGGGCGTGATTTCGTAGTCGCGCGAATTCTTGGCGCGCGACACTTCGCCGAACAGCTTCACGGGACCGAAGTCGTACGAGGCGCCCAGGTTGAACGTCTTCACGTAGTCGGTGGTGCCTGCGTAGTACTGGTCGGCGACCGTGCTGTTGCCGTACGAAACCGCCACGTCGAGCGGGCCGTTGGCATAGCCGAAGCGGCCCCCGATGTAACGGCCGGCGCGGCTCTTGGAGGTGCTGCTGTCCTTCGGCGTGAAGCCGCCTTTGCTGTACTTGTCGTTCTCATGGAACGCGTACATGACCTGGCCGTAGAAACCGCCGAGATTGGATGGCAGGAAATAGCCGATCGAGTTGCTGGCGCGGGCGTAGTTCTGGTTGCCCCCGAAACCGCCGGTGTCCTTGGCGCCATAGGTCTCGGCGTTGAAGCCGTTGGCGGTGTTGATGAGGTTGCTGCCGACACCGTTGGTGCCGAAGGGATCGAAGACGGTGTCGTTCCAGAAGGTCGGGGTGTAGTCGCGGCCCAGGCGCAGTTCGCCGAAACCGCCCGACAGGCTCACGGTCGAACGACGTGCGAAGCTGGCGACTCCGGTTGCGCCGTCGTCATTGGTGATGGGGGCTTCGAGCCAGAAGCTGGCTGCGAGGCCGCCACCCAGGTCTTCGGTGCCGCGAAAGCCGAGGCGGCTCGAGTTGTAGCCCGAGTTGGCCAGAGCCCTGCGGCTGACCTTGACGCTGCCCAGGTTCGTGTAGGTGGGAACGCCGACGCTGTTGGGCAGAACGGTGGGCTTCAGGTCACGCGAACTGGACGAGTACCCGCTGATCGACGTGTCGACCAAGCCAAAGAGATTGACGTACGACTGAGCCGAGGCAACACCGGCAACAGCCAGGGCAGCCAGAGCAACTGCCCTTTCAAGGCGAGAAACTGCCCTTTTGGCCCAGTGAAACTAGAGTCGCCGCCGCGTAGGCAGCGGTCTCCGGAAAGAAAAAAGCCCCGAGCTTTGCAGCTCGGGGCTAAATCCACCAATTGGAAGGGTGGAGGAGACAACTTGCCGCGCATACGTTTGCGCAATGAAATAAAGTATATCGGCTGTTTGTTGCGATGCAACAAGCGAGTGACGCTTTTCCCACACATTCATGGGTGCTGTTGTGCATTTTGCCCGGCATCCTCGACCTGGAACCCCGAAAACCATGGAATGCACAGTAAGTTGGACCGGCGACGCGGGCACGCGATCGGCCATGGGCTTCGTTGCCGAGACGGGCAGCGGCCACGTCCTGATGATGGACGGCGCCCCCGACGCCGCCAAGCCGGAAAACGGCGGACAGAACCTCGCCGCGCGGCCCATGGAGACCGTGCTGGCCGGAACCGGGGGCTGCACCGCCTACGACGTGGTGCTGATCCTCAAGCGGGGGAGGCACCGCGTCGAACGCTGCAGCGTCAAGCTGACCAGCGAGCGGGCCGAGAAGGACCCCAAGGTCTTCACCAAGATCCACATGCATTTCACCGTGGCCGGAAAGGGAATTCCGGCTTCTGCGGTGGAGCGCGCGATCGCGCTGAGCCACGAAACCTACTGCTCCGCAAGCATCATGCTGGCCAAGACGGCCGAGATCACGACCAGTTTCAATCTGATCGAAACCTGAGCAGGGGCCCGGCTGGATCAGATGCGGTGCGCCAGCGTGGTCATCACGCGGGAAGCCACACGCATCAAGGCCTTGGCGGGCGTCGGGAGCTCCGCCGCACCGGCATCAACCGCCTGGGACGCATGGCGGGCCTCGTCCAGCTTCATCTGCTCGACCACCGCCCGGGAGGCGCTGTCCTGGGCCGGGAGACGGTCCAGATGGCTGTCGAGATGTGCCTCCACCTGGCGTTCCGTCTCCGCGACGAACCCGAGGCTCAAAGGGTCTCCAAGTCGGCCCGCGACGAGGCCGAGGCCGAATGCGCCGGCATACCAGAGCGGGTTGAGGATGGAAGGGCGCGCCCCCAGCTCGTCCAGCCGCTGGCGAGTCCATGCCAGATGATCGGTTTCTTCGTGAGCTGCCTCGATGAAATGGGCTCGCAGGGCGGGATCGCTCGCCACGGCTGCCTGCGCCGTGTAAAGCGCCTGGGCGCAGACTTCGCCAACATGGTTCACCCGCATCAGGGCTCCGGCTTCCCGCCGCTCGGCGTCGGTCAATTCGCCTGGGGTTTGTGACGGGGCAGGCAGGGCGCGCGTGGCATGGGGACGGGCGAAAAGCGTGCGCAGCGCCGAGTCCGCCGCGGTCAGGACAGGGTCGATCATGAACGTCATGCATCTATTTGAACGCACATGGGAGGGGCCGCGCCGATCCGGGCGATTTTCATAATGTGATGTATCAGGGGGTCTAAGTCCTTTGTTGCAAGCGTGCAACGAAACGCGCGGGCCATCCAAGATTTCGGGAGATTTGTTTTGCCCTGCCGCAGCGGCTCTGGTGCAATAGCATCAACTTCCCAAAAGGAGGTTGGCCCGGGGTCCGGTGGGAGCACAAAGTGCCAGTCACGGTGAGCCCTTCGCACCGGAGCCCTATGTTTAACCTTGGAGAAACTTGCAATGAAAAAATCTCTAGTTGCTCTGGCTGCCCTGGCTGTTGCCGGTGTTGCCTCGGCTCAGTCGTCCGTCACGCTGTTTGGTGTGGTCGACGCGTCGATCAGCGGCTATTCGAGCACCTCGCGCGACCTGCGCCCGACCGTGTTCCCCAACGCCTTTGGCATTCCGACGTACCTGAACCAAGGTTCGGTCAAGGTCAGCAACCGTCAGCTGGCTAACTCGGCCTATAACTCCAGCCGTATCGGCTTCCGTGGTACGGAAGACCTGGGCGGTGGCCTGGCAGCCAGCTTCTGGCTCGAAGCTCCGATCAGCAATGACGACGGTCAAACCGGTATCTCGACGTTCGCACGTCGTTCGACCGTGAGCCTGTCGGGTGGTTTCGGTGAACTGCGTCTGGGTCGTGACTACACCCCGACGTTCTGGAACGACACCGTGTTCGACCCGTTCGGCACCAACGGCGTTGGTACCAACCTGATCTCGACGGCCAACACCAGCTTCGGCGCCTTCAACGGCACCGCTCCGACGGCTGTTCCCGGCGTGCCCAACGTGAGCACGAGCAACTATGTTCGCGCAAGCAACAGCATTGGCTACTTCCTGCCCCCGAACCTGGGTGGTTTCTATGGCCAAGTGATGTACGCCTTCAGCGAGAAGAACAAGTACAGCCCCGCTATCGCTACCCCCGGCGGCGACAACACCACGCGCACCGGCCGTTACATCGGTGGTCGTTTCGGCTACGCCAACGGTCCTCTGGACGTTGCTATCGCTTACGGCAGCAGCACGG
>NZ_JBQEQC010000014.1:88959-186709 GCF_052044195.1 Variovorax sp. 22077 | reverse complement strand
AGGGTGGGTCAATACTCGATGGAAATCGCGGGTCAGGATTGCATGGAAATCAACAGACGGGCTCGACACCTCGTTGGACTCGAACGGGACCAATCGCTACGTCATCAATGCTGCGAAAGGCGGCTACGTTTGGTTGACCGATTCAGGCAAGGCAGGCAGCCGGGTCGAGATCATCAACGCCACTGGTGAAAATCTGAAACCTATTCTGTACCTCTCAGACTTCACACAGTCTGTGAAAGTAGGAACCCTCACGCTGCAAGGTTCGGGATGGCTTGACGGCTCGCTCACGGCGCTGAGCGTCAACGGCACTTGGTACAACGCCGAATGGCTACAGGGGACTACTCCTACGCCGCAATACCCGACGATCAACGGCAACTCGCAGCAAGTGATGACGGGTGCCGGCGTAGATATCATCACCGTCAATGGCACAGGCAACAGAGTGATTCCCGGCGCCGAGGCCGACTTCATTACTTTCAACGCCGTCGGCAACGAGATGGTGCTTCGGGTGGGCGATGGTTCGGATCACGTGAGGCTCAACCCGGCACTAGTGGCGGCTACCAACTATTTGACCTTGGTGCTCGGGGAAGGCCTCAGCCTGTCGACCGTTCGTTTGGGACTGCTCAAGAGCTCATCTGGCAACGCGATTCGTGTATATCCCGGCGAGTCCAAGACAGACAGCGTTTTCTTAAGCATGGGCGGCCAGGATTTAGAGGCATTGATGGAACGCATCGTCGTGCGTGCTGGCGGGCAGTCTGCGACGCTGGCGAGCTTGCTCGATTCTGGGCACGCCGTGCAAGGCGGTGACGGCGCGGATCAGATTGAGGCATTCAGCCGGCCAAGCCTGCTTCTTGGAGGTGCTGGCGATGACAGTCTCACAGGCAGCAGCTTCGACGACGTTCTTGATGGAGGCACTGGCGACGATTATCTCGAAGGCGGAGCCGGGAACGACATCTACCGCTGGCGGCCGGGTGACGGTACGGATCGAATTCACGATGTTTCGGGGTTCGACACCTTGGAGGTATCGGGACTGTTGCCTTCGCAGCTGCGAGCACGCAGCGACAACGGTCGCTTGGAACTGGTTGCAGATTCCGGAGAGATATTGCGAATCGAGCGCGTCAATGGCGTGCCGGACGTTCTGGACCGCGTCAAGTTCTCCGATGGCACCATCTTGTCGGCTGCCGATTTGCGCGAGCAGGCTTTACGTGCAACGCAACAAAACGACACGATCGTCGGCTTCGATGGAGACGACCATATCCAAGGGTTGGGCGGGAACGATTATCTGCAAGGCGGCGGCTGGCTGGAGGGCGGTGACGGTGACGACTATCTTGATGGCGGCGTCATCATGGATGGGGGTCCCGGTAACGATGAGTTCCGCGGCCGTGGCTCAGCGACCTACATCGTCGGTGACGGTCGTGACTTCGTCTGGGCGGCGACTTATGCGGACAATGTCGTGAAATTCGTCCCCGGTTTCACGCCTGACAACGTCACCGTGCGTGCGGGTGGTAATTTGGTTTTCTTCAAGGACGATCTGAACGGCGTTGTGATCTACAACCTGTTCGCCGGGTGGTCCGGGGCCTTCCGCCAAGAGGAGTTCAGGAACCATCCCTGGACCTTTCTGTTTGCTGACGGAACTATCTGGACGATCGAGGATGTCTTCGATCGTGCGCTGGTGGCCACCGAGGGCAATGACCAGATCTTTGGTTTCGAAACAGATGATGTACTCAATGGCGATGCCGGCGACGATGAATTGAACGGTATGGACGGAAACGACACGCTGGATGGCGGTATTGGTAACGACTTGCTCTCGGGCGGGGAAGGCGACGACACCTATTTGTGGGGTATCGGCTCCGGCGACGACACCATCGACGACACCAATCGG
This sequence comes from Variovorax sp. 22077, assembly GCF_052044195.1. Lineage (NCBI taxonomy): Bacteria > Pseudomonadati > Pseudomonadota > Betaproteobacteria > Burkholderiales > Comamonadaceae > Variovorax > Variovorax sp. 22077. The sequence continues at coordinate 184,830 of NZ_JBQEQC010000014.1, read as the reverse complement.
CCGTATTACGGTGGGGGCCAGGACACACTTTCTCTGATAGGAATTGACCCTGGTGGCATCGCTTTTGCCAAGCGCGGAGAAGACCTCATAGTGCGTGCACTTCAAACCAATGAGACGATCACCATCAGACGGCATTTCACTTCGCCAGATTACAACGGAAAGGAAACACGCATAGAGCGCGTCCGGTATGCAGATGGCACAGTCCAAGACTTGCCCTTGACGTTCGAGGGGCTCTCCATCGACACGCCGATCAAGGAGCTGTCGGTAAGGGAGGATGAGCCCATCAACTGGACCATCCCTGCCAGCACGTTCAGCAGTTCCGAAGGCTTGAACGTCGTTGTTCGGTTGGCCGGAGGCGGCGCACTGCCAGATTGGCTGTCTTTCGACCCGCTGTCGCGAGTGTTGAGCGGTACGCCTTCCAATACTCATGTCGGGAAGCTGGCTCTGGAGCTTGTTGCCGAAGATGGAGGCGGGCGAACCGCAATCAACCTATTCCAGCTACGTGTCGTGAATGTCAATGACGCGCCAACCAGCTTGGTCACGCTGGCTGCTCAAGATGCGACACAAGATGCTTTGTGGTCTTTCACGCTGCCAGAGGACGCATTCATCGACATCGATGCCGGGGATAGTTTGGCTTGGCATGCAACGCTCGCAGATGGGTCAAAGCTGCCCGAGTGGCTGAGCTTTGATGGGACGGCACGCACTTTCAGCGGTACGCCCTGTGCAGCGCAAGTCGGCAGCTTGACATTGAAGGTAACGGTAACTGACGGCGCTTCAGCCACTGCAATTCAGCAGTTCCAACTCAGCGTCGCCGCCCTGCCGGACAGCGGCATGCTCTCAGACATGCAACGCGATGAAAAACTATATGCTTTCAGAGACATGACGCGTCTCTTGGGGCTGGACAAGAACGACATCTACAGCTTCGGAGACGCCTCCTTCTATGTCCATCTCTACGAGTCCTTCTTCGACTACGCCCCCACCGCACGCAATGCTGAGACTACCAAGTTCCGGGAAAATGCCTCAGCTGACCAGCTTTGGTTCAGCAGTGGAAGCAGTGACCACCCGATCGGCAACATCGACGCCGACAACCGACTGACCATTAGCAACTGGTACGCATCGAACGACTATCGCATCGAGCAGTTCAAGACTGCGGACGGGAAGACTTTGCTAGACAGTCGAGTGCAAGGTCTTGTTGATGCGATGGCTGCATTCTCGCCGCCTGCCGCAGGGCAAACAACGTTGCCAAGTACCTATCAGAACGGGTTGAACTCGGTAATTGCCGCAAACTGGCAGTAGCCCCGCAAGCTGCTTATCAGCGATTGTTGGGCCGCCTCTGGAGAACCAGCGGCGGCCCAATTTCTGTTGAACTCGACGCGACAAGACATTGGATGCGACATGCTGATATCTGGACCTATTCGGTTCGATCGGAAAGCAGCCAAATATTCGAGCTAATACGGGACACAGGACCTGGGCTCTCTCTCAGGAAGAAACCATCAGCCCCGCGTCATACGCCTCGCAATAGAGCCCCCAATCCTCCACCACCTGCGCCGCGCACTGATGCGCCGCGTCCAGCAGATCCCCGCACCACGACTTCGCCGAAGCGCCGAAGTCGATCAGCGCATCCGCGATAGCGGAGCCTTGCCGGCCCGAGCTGCGCAGTTGCGCCCAGGCCATGAGCTGGCCCATCTCGGCGATCACGCCGCGGATGTCGGCGAGGCGCGTGCGGTTCACGTCGAGCATCACGCGGTCTTCGCTGGGTTGGAGGCCGCGCAGCACGTACGACGACTTGCGGCCGACGATGGGGTGCAGGAAGGCCATCGACACGGCCTGCATGCGGCGCTGCAGGCCGACCACGCGGTGCGCTTCCGACGGCCATTCGGGCTGCCTGGTCTTCTTCAGGTGCGGCACGAGCGAGGACGGCTGCGCCTGCTTCAGGTCGAGCAGGAAATTGGCGTCGGGCGAGCCCTTGCCTTCGATCAGCACGATGTAGCGCTCCACGCCCAGGCTGCCGGTGCCGGCGATGCGGCGGGCCACGTCGAGCACCCTGAAGAAGCCGGGGTTGGGCTGCGAGGCGGCGAAGTTGTCGATGAGCCTGGTGACCCGTTCGCGCTGCGCCTCGGTGGCCTGAAGCGCATGCCTGCCGTCGCAGCGGATGGAGCGTCTGCGGCCCTTGCGGTCGCTGCGCCGGTCGAGGAACGCGGGGCGGGTGCGCGCCTTCAGGGTGTCGAGCAGGTCCCTGACGAGCCCGCCGGCGGTGTCGCGCTCTATCCAGCGGGCCTTGCCCAGCACGAGCGCGCCCGCATAGGAGTCGAGGAAGGTCTTGCACAGGGCGTCCGCGTCGGCGGTGCTCTTGCACAGGCCCTCGCCCGCCACCAGGATGCTCGACAGGAAGCGCACCAGCTCCCATGTCACCGGCGCGAGCGCGGCTTCGTCGAAATCGTTGAGGTCGAAGTAGACGAGCCGGTTGTCGCCCTTGTAGCTGCCGAAGTTCTCCAGGTGCGCATCGCCGCACAGCCATGCCGCCGGCGCCTTGGAGAACAGCGCGCCGGCCGGCAGGCGGTCGTAGAAGAGGTGGCAGGTGCCGCGCAGGAAGACGAAGGGGCTGGAACGCAGGTTGGCGTATTTCATCGCCAGCCTTTCGGGATCGCGCCCGGCGTTGAAGCTTCGGATGGTCTTGGCGGCGTTGGGCATGCGTTCGTCTTTCTTCCTCTTGCGCTGGTCGCGAGCGGCGGATTCTGGGGCTGCGCGCCCACTCGAAGCTGACGAAGCCGAAGCCGAAGTCAGAGCAGCCCGGCCATCCTCTGCGCCGCCGCCTTCAGCGCATCGATGCGCCCGAGCGCGTCGTCCATCGACATGCGTGCCGTGGGCGCATGCACGGCCAGCGCGGCGCGCACCGCGCCGGCCGTATCGCGCACCGGCACGGCCACGGCCACGAGACCGGCGATGAATTCCTCGCGGTCGCAGGAGTAGCCCTGCTTCGCGATCGCCTCGCATTCGGCGCGCAGCGCCGCGGCCTTGGTGATGGTGTTGGGCGTCATGCGCTCCAGCGGCAGCCCGTCGATGAACGCATCGCGCTCCTTGGCCTGCATCTGCGCCAGGAACAGCTTGCCGCTGGCCGTGCAGTGCAGCGGCACGTGCGAGCCCACGTCGAGCGTCAGACGCAGCGGCCATTGCGCCTCGACGCGGTCGAGGTAGAGCACCTGCGCACCGTCGAGGGTGGTGAGGTTGCAGGTCTCGCCGACCTGGCGCACCAGCGCCGACAGCACCTCGTGCCGCAGCCCCCGCACCACGCCGTGGTTCAGCGTGTCGAAGGCCAGCCGCCGCAGCGCGGGGCCGACGGTGAAGGAGCGCTCGTCGACGTCGCGGGCCAGGAAGCCGGTGGCCAGCAGCTGGGTGCAGATACGGTGTGCAGTGCCCTTGGGCAGGCCGAGCTGCGCGGCCAGGTCGGCCAGCGTGAGGGCCCGGCCTTCACTGGCGAGCAGCGCCAGCAGGCGCAGGCTGCGCTCGGCGGAGGAACCGGAGAGGCCGGCGGACTCCGCCTCGTCCTGAATGGGGGCTGTGGCGGGAATCACTGCGGCGGATGCGCGCGCGGAACGTGGCATGCGGATGAACCTTGCGAAGGAAAGTCGGTGCGGAAACCGATGGCCGTGAGAGAGGAGACCTACCGGCGATTGTTCCACCGCCCGGCTCTCGCATTGCCTGTGCTGTTCCCATCTGCCGCTTAAAGGGCTCAGGGACGCATCGACGCAATCACCGGAGAAAGAATTGGCAATATTTGCCAACAACTTTAAAGAATTTGTAATCAAAAAAAAGACTGTGCACGACCTCAAGAAATGGCAATTGCATCCGAAAAGAAAAGCACGGAATTGGTGCGCGATTGAAGAAATCGGCAATTCCGACGGCGCTCCTTGCGCTCTCGTTTTTTTCTACTCCTGATACCGGACCTATGAAAACTTTCTCGACCCGGAAATTGCTCGCCGGGACTTTCACGATCCTCGCGTTGCTGGTGTTGCTCGTCAGCCTGCTGGCCCTGCGCTCGCTGAATGCAGCCGATCATCGGTTCTCCAGCTACGTCGCCGGCATCGCGCACCGCAAGACGCTGACCAGCGAGATCAGCATTGCAGCAAGCCGCCGAGCCATCGGCGTGCGCGAGATGGTGCTGGTGGCCCCGGGCGCGGAGCGAGACCGAGCCAAGGCGATGGCGGTCGGCAGCAACGAGAAGCTGGGGTCCGCGTTGAAGGAACTAAAAAAAGCGCTCGACACGGGCGCAGACGTCACCGACCGCGAACGCGCCATCTTCGAAAAGATGGAAAGGATCGAAAAAGAATATCTGCCGGTCGCCCTGTCGATCGTCGAGCTCGCCGCCGCCGGAAAACGCGAGGAGGCGATTGAAAGAATGAACACGGTGTGCAGGCCCTTGCTCATGCAGCTTCTGCTCGCCTCGGTCGAATACGCCGACTACAACGCGGAAATTTCGCAGAAGGATGTCGAGTCTTCGGCCTCCGCTTATTCGCGGCAGCTGACGTTGCTGCTCACGCTGAGTTCGTTCGCGGTGCTCGCGGCGGTAGCGCTTGGCGTCTTCATCGCGCGCCGACTCTTCTCGGCGCTCGGTGGGGAGCCGGCCATGCTCAGCGTGGCGGCCCACAAGGTCGCAGACGGCGACCTCGGCGAGATCGACGGCGCGCACGAGGCGCCGCAGGGCAGCGTGCTCGCCTCGATGGTCGCGATGCAGCGCCAGCTGGTGGGGCTGATCGGTCAGGTCCGCTCCTGCGCCGACAACATCGCGGTCGCGAGTTCCGAGATCGCGCAGGGCAACCACGACCTTTCCCGGCGGACCGAAGCCGAAGCGTCCTCGCTGCAGGAAACGGCCGCCTCCATGGAGCAACTCAACGCTACCGTCAGGCGCAACGCCTCCAGCGCCACCGAGGCGAACAAGCTAGCCAACGGCGCGAGCAGCGTGGCGATGCGCGGCGGCGAGGTCGTCGTGCAGGTGGTGGAGACGATGAAGAGCATCAACGACAGCAGCAGGAGGATCGCCGACATCATCGGCGTGATCGACGGCATCGCGTTCCAGACCAACATCCTGGCGCTGAACGCTGCCGTGGAGGCCGCGCGCGCAGGGGAGAAGGGCCGGGGCTTCGCGGTCGTCGCCTCCGAAGTGCGCAGTCTCGCGGGCCGATCGGCCGATGCCGCGAAGGAGATCAAGGCCCTCATCGGCGCGAGCGTCGATCGCGTCGAGGCCGGCTCGGCGCTGGTCGACCGCGCGGGCGCCACCATGGCGGAGGTCGTCGATTCCATCAGGCGGGTCGCGAACATCGTCGGCGAGATCAGCACTGCCAGCTCGGAGCAAAGCGCCGGTGTCGCGCAGGTCAGCGCGGCGGTGATGCAGCTGGACCAGGCCACGCAGCAGAACGTCGCGCTGGTCGAGCAGAGCGCGGCCGCTGCCCAGAGCATGAACTTCCAGGTCGAGCAGCTGGCGCATGCGGTCTCGGCCTTCCGGGTCGGCGACCCGCGCCAGGGCGGGCGTCCGCGGCGGGCCGTGGAACCGGCGCTTCGACTCGCCGCCGAAAGCGGTCCGGCGTAAGACGGCGCGAGCGCCAAGGAGTCCGCACCCGTGCCGCCGACGTGCGGCATGCGGGTAAACGTTAAAAACGGAACATTGCGTTCCGAAAATCAATGACCTAGGATCGGTTCGAACGAGGGCGCTCGCCCTTCCAGAACCTCCCCCGGGACCATTGCATGCCTGAAGAAGAGTTCGACTACATCGTCGTCGGCGCGGGCTCCGCCGGCTGCGTGCTCGCCGGCCGGCTCAGCGAAGACCCGGCCACGCGGGTGCTGCTGCTCGAGGCCGGCCCGGCGGACCGGTCGCTGTGGATTCACCTGCCCATCGGCTACGGCAAGACGATGTGGAGCCCCACCTACAACTGGCGCTTCGAGACCGACCCCGACCCGAACATGAACGGCCGGCGCATCTACTGGCCGCGCGGCAAGACGCTGGGCGGCTCCAGTTCGATCAACGGCCTGATCTACATCCGCGGCCAGCGCCAGGACTACGACCACTGGGCCGCGCTCGGCAACCCCGGATGGAGCTATGACGAGGTGCTGCCCTACTTCATCCGCTCCGAAGGCAACCAGCGCGGCGGCGACGCCTTCCATGGCGGCGAGGGGCCGCTGAGGGTGTCGGACATCACGGCGAAGCACGAGCTGATCGAAGCCTTCATCGAGGGCGCCGGGCAGACCGGCGTGCCGCGCACCGACGACTTCAACGGCGCCGAGCAGGAAGGCGCCGGCTACTACCAGCTGACCACGCACAGGGGCTGGCGCTGCAGCACCGCCAAGGCCTACCTGACGCCGGCGGTGAAGCGGCGGCCCAACCTGCGCATCGAGACCGAGGCCATGGCCGGGCGGCTGCTGTTCGACGGCACGCGCGCCGCCGGCGTCAGCTACCGCCAGGGCGGGGAGCTCAAGACCGCGCGCTGCCGCGGCGAGGTGCTGCTGTCGGCCGGCTCGCTGCAGTCGCCGCAGCTGCTGCAGCTCTCGGGCATCGGTCCGCGTGCGCTGCTCGACCGCTTCGGCATCCCGGTGCAGCACGAGCTGCCCGGCGTCGGCGAGAACCTGCAGGACCACCTGCAGATCCGCCTGGGCTACGAATGCAGCAAGCCCATCACCACCAACGACCAGCTCAACTCCTGGTTCGGACAGATGGGCATGGGCCTCGAATGGCTGCTGCACCGCACCGGCCCGCTGGCCGTGGGCATCAACCAGGGCGGCTGCTTCATGCGCGCGCTGAAGGATGCCGAAGGCCGGCCGGTGGCGGCCACGCCCGACATCCAGTTCCACGTCGCCACGCTCTCGGCCGACATGGCGGGCGGCAAGGTGCATCCGTACTCGGGTTTCACGATGTCGGTGTGCCAGCTGCGGCCCGAGTCGCGCGGCCACGTGCGCATCCGCTCGCTCGACGCGGCCGAGCCGCCCGAGATGCAGCCCAACTATCTTTCGACCGAACTCGACCGCGCGACCACCGTGGCCGGCGTGAAGGCCGCACGCGCGATCGCCGACTCTCCCGCGATGCGCCCCTACGTGAAGCGCGAGGTGAAGCCCGGCCCGGGCGCGGTGAGCGACGCCGACCTGCTGGAGTTCTGCCGCAACAACGGCGCCACCATCTTCCACCCCACCGGCACCTGCCGCATGGGCAGCGACGCTCTCGCCGTGGTCGATGCGCGCCTGCGCGTACACGGCGTGGCGGGGCTGCGCGTGATCGACTGCTCGGCGATGCCGACGCTGGTGTCGGGCAACACCAACGCACCCGCCGTGATGATGGCCGAGAAGGCCGTCGACCTGATCAGAGAGGACGCGAGAGCGGCAGCGGCCGCGCACTGAGTTCCCGTTTCGAACCCCACGGTCCGCAGAGACCGCCACGACAAACCTCATCGGAGACAGACATGAGTGCAAGCGACGAGAAAGCGATTCGCAGGGTGGTGGTTTCGGCCCTGGTAGGCGCCACCATCGAGTGGTACGACTTCTTCCTGTACGGCGTGGTGGCCGGCATCGTGTTCAACAAGCTCTACTTCCCGGGCAGCGACCCGGTGGTGTCGACCCTGCTGGCCTACACCACCTTCGCGGTGGGCTTCGTCACGCGGCCGCTGGGCGGCGTGATCTTCGGCCACTTCGGCGACAAGATCGGCCGCAAGAGCATGCTCGTCATCACGCTGATGATCATGGGCGTGGCCACCTTCCTCATCGGACTGGTGCCCACCTATGCGCAGATCGGCATCGCTGCGCCGCTGCTGCTGTTGCTTCTGCGCGTGGCGCAGGGCATAGGCCTGGGCGGCGAATGGGGCGGCGCGGTGCTCATGGCCTACGAATACGCGCCGAAGGAAAAGCGCGGCTTCTATGCCTCGCTGCCGCAGATCGGGCTGGCCATCGGCCTGTGCCTGGCCTCGGGCGTGGTGGCGCTGCTGTCGTGGCTGCTGACCGACGAGCAGTTCCTGTCGTGGGGCTGGCGCATCGCCTTCCTGATCTCCGGCGCGATGGTGATGGTGGGCATGTACATCCGCCTGCACGTGAAGGAAACGCCGGAGTTCGCGGCCGTGAAGGCCCGCAACGCCGAGCTGCGCATTCCGTTCATGGACATGATCCGGCGCTACCCCGGCAACGTGCTCAAGGGCATGGGCGCGCGCTACATCGACGGGGTGTTCTTCAACATCTTCGGCGTGTTCTCCATCAACTACCTGACGAGCACGATCAAGATCAACCGCACCGAGGCGCTGCTGGGCGTGATGGCCGCGGCAGTGGTGATGTGCTTCGCGATTCCGTTCTTCGGGCGCATGTCCGACCGGCTGGGGCGGCCGCGCGTGTACATGTGGGGTTCGCTCATCACGGCCGTCTCGGCGTTCCCGGGCTTCTGGCTCATGACGCACAGCGGCGGCAACGTGCTGCTCATATGGCTGTCGATCATCGTGCCCTTCGGCATCCTGTATGCGTCGGTGTACGGGCCGGAGGCCGCCCTCTTCTGCGACCTGTTCGACGCCAAGGTGCGCTACACGGGCATCAGCTTCGTCTACCAGTTCTCGGGCATCTTCGCCTCGGGCATCACGCCGATCATCGCGACCGCGCTGCTGAAGTCGGGCGGCGGCGAGCCGTGGCAGATCTGCCTGTACGTTCTGTTTGCGGGCGTGGTGTCGGCGGCGTGCGCTTGGATGATCGGGCGCAGTGCGTCGCCCGCGGATGCGCCGGTGCCGGCGCATCCGCGGACGACGCGCTGAGAGCCCTCCGGCGCAGCCTCAAGGCGCCCCGGCGCCCATGCCGAGCGCGCGCATCACGGCCGCGGTGCGCGTCTCCACGCCGAGCTTCACGTACACGTGCTCCAGGTGCTTGTGCACCGTGCGCGGGCTGATCTGGAGCAAGGCGGCGATCTCCGCGTCGGTCTTGCCGCGCGAGAGCCAGCGCATGACCTCGCCTTCGCGCGGCGTGAGCACCGGCGGCAAGGCGGGCCGCGCCGGCTCCTCCGCCCGGCAGGCCAGCCGGTACAGCAGGGCCACCGCCACCGCGTGCTCCAGCCCCGCGCGGCGGTAGTGCTCGGCCTGCATCGAGGCGCGGCGGAACTCGCGCTTGCGGGGTGCCTTGGCCGCGTTGCGGCGGATCGCATGCACGCCGTGATGCCGCACGAGCGGCTGCCCGGATTCCAGCTGCTCCAGCAGGCGAAGTGCGCTCGCGCAATCGCCGCGCGTGAGATGCGTCATGGCGTGCCCCTTGTCTCGCTTTCTTCTTCGTGCCGCATACGCATTGCTGCGTATGGCGCCTGCATGCACCGGGGCGGAGGATGTCGCGCTGTCCCCGTGCCGCGAAACCAGTATAGGCAGGCAGGGGACGCGCGAGCCGTCCGCCGGCGAAGGGGAAACACATGGCTATCGACGAAACAAGGCTTAACGCGTTCATGGGTAACTTCGTCCATGACATCGGCGCCGTGATGCACGCCGCGACCATCGTCGTGGGCGACCAGCTCGGCCTGTACAAGGAAATGGCGAAGGGCCCGGGCACGGCGGAAGAGCTGGCCCGGCGCACCGAGACAGATCCGCGCTACCTGCGCGAATGGCTCTCGGCGCAGGCCGCGAGCGGCTATGTCGAGTACGACCCGAAGGGCGAGGTCTTCTCGCTCTCCGAAGAGCAGGCCTTCGCGCTCGCCGAGGAAGGCAGCCCGGCCTTCGTGCCCGGCGCCTTCCAGATCGCGGTGGCGCAGTTCAAGGCCGTGCCCAAGATGGTCCAGGCCATGCGCACGGGCCTGGGCATCGGCTGGCACGAGCACGACCCCGCCCTGTTCCACGGCACCGAGCGCTTCTTCAGGCCGGGCTATGCGGCCAACCTCGTGAGCCAGTGGATACCGGCCCTCGAAGGGGTCGCCGCCGCACTCGAACGGGGCGCGCGCGTGGCCGACGTGGGCTGCGGGCATGGCGCCTCTACGCTGCTGATGGCGCAGGCCTATCCAGCGTCGAGCTTCGTCGGCTTCGACTATCACGCGCCGTCGATCGAGCGCGCACGCGAGACGGCGCGCAAGGCCGGCATCGACGATCCGAAGCGGCTGAGCTTCGAGGTCGCGAGCGCGAAGGACTTTCCGGGCAGGGACTACGACCTCGTCGCCTTCTTCGACTGCCTGCACGACATGGGCGACCCGGTGGGCGCGGCGGCGCACGTGCGCGCCAGCCTCAGGCCGCAGGGCACCTGGATGCTGGTGGAACCCTTCGCCAACGACCGGCTGGAGGACAACATGAACCCGGTGGGGCGGGTGTTCTATTCGGCCTCCAACTTCATCTGCACGCCCGCATCGCGCTCGCAGGAAGTGGGCCTGTGCCTGGGCGCGCAGGCCGGCGAGGCGCGGCTTCGCGACGTGGCGGCCAAGGGTGGCTTCACGCACTTCCGCCGCGCCAGCGAGACGCCCTTCAACCTGATCTTCGAAGCACGTCCGTGAGGACATATTCAAGGAGTCGCCATGCCACGCCAATACATCGACTGCCGCGAGTACCCGAGCACGACGAACTGCAGCGTCGCGCTTTGCGCCGACAGCGAGAGCGAACTGCTCGATGCCGCGGTGCAGCACGCCGTGACCGTTCACGGCCACACAGACTCGCCCGAGCTGCGCAAGCAGCTCGCGAGCCTGTTCAAGAACGGCACGCCGCCGCTGCAGGCGCCGGCCGTTCAGAAGATGCCTGCCTGACGCCGCTTCGCCCGCCCGGGGCATCGACGCTGCTGCAGTGCACGGCAGCGATGAATACCTTCGAATGAACGCAGGCCGGCGCCCGCGATGAAAGCATCGCGCGCCGGTCGAACACACCCTTGCCCGCCAAGCGCGCTTTGCAAAGTCGCGCTATGGTTCGCTCCACCCACGGCGAACCGGAGAAAAGGCAAGGCCCATGATCGACATCAACATCAACGGCCAGTCCGTTGCCATCGACGCACCCGACGACATGCCCCTGCTCTGGGCACTGCGCGACATCGTCGGACTCACAGGCACCAAGTTCGGCTGCGGCATCGCCCAGTGCGGCGCCTGCACCGTGCACCTCGACGGCCAGCCCGTGCGATCGTGCGTGCTGCCGGTGGGCGCCATCGGGAAGAAGGCGGTCACCACCATCGAGGCGATCGAGCAGACGCCGGCCGGCAAGAGCATCCAGAAGGCCTGGCTCGACGTCGACGTGGTGCAGTGCGGCTACTGCCAGTCGGGCCAGATCATGTCGGCCGCCGCGCTGATACAGCGCACGCCCAACCCGAGCGACGCCGACATCGACCTGGCCATGTCGGGCAACGTCTGCCGGTGCTGCACCTACTCGCGCATCCGCGCAGCCATCAAGCAGGCCGCCACGGGCAAGGCCGAGGTGATGCAGTCGGTGGCGGTGATGCCGGCAAGGAGCGCATCATGAAGACCCTCGACCGTCCCGCCAGCGGCATCGGCATCGGAGGCATCAGCCGCCGCGCGGCCCTGCAGGCCGGCGGCCTCGCGCTGGCCTTCACGTGGCTGGGCACGGGCAAGGCCTTCGCCGCCATCAACCCGAGGCAGCAGCCGGGCGACGCGGCAGCCGCACTCGCCGACGGCAACCCGGCCTTCGCGCCGAATGCCTTCATCCGCATCGATGCCGACGGCGGCGTGCGCCTGGTGATGCCGATGGCCGAGATGGGCCAGGCGATCTACACCGGCTCGGCGATGCTGCTGGCCGAGGAGCTGGGCGTCGATCTCGACCAGGTGCGCGTGGAGCACTCGCCGGCGAACGAGGCGCTCTACGGCATGCCGCTGCTCGGCGGCCAGATCACCGGCGGTTCGACCAGCACCCGCGGCACCTTCGGGGTGCTGCGCGAGGCCGGCGCCGTGGCGCGCACCCTGCTGGTGAGTGCCGCCGCGGCGCAATGGAAGGTCGACCCGGCGAGCTGCACCGTGGAGCGCGGCGTGGTGAGCCATGCGGCCTCGGGCCGGCAGCTCGGCTTCGGCGCGCTGGCCGGCGCCGCCGCAAAGCTGCCGATGCCGGCCAAGGTGGCGCTGAAGGAGCCGAAGGACTTCCGGCTCATCGGCCAGCCGCTGCGGCGCGTCGACTCGGCGGGCAAGGTCAACGGCACCGCGCAGTTCGGCATCGACGTGCGCGTGCCCGGCATGAAGGTGGCGACGGTCAGGGCGAGCCCCACGCTGGGCGGCGTGCTGGCCTCGGTGGACGACAAGGCCGCGCGCGCAATCCCCGGCGTGATCGACGTTCTTCGCATCAAGGACGCGGTGGCCGTGGTGGGCGAGCATTTCTGGGCCGCGAAGCGCGGCCTCGAGGCGCTGAAGCTGAAGTGGACGCAGGGGCGCAACGCCACGCTGACCACGCAGCAGCTGCGCGCGGCGCTGGCCGATGCGCTCGCGAAGGACAAGGCCATCGTCGGCAAGGAAACCGGCAAGCGGCCCGAAGGCACGCTGGTGCAGGCCACCTACGACCTGCCGATGCTCGCGCACGCGACCATGGAGCCGCTCAACACCACGGTACACGTGCGGCCCGACGGCTGCGACATCTGGGTGGGCACGCAGGTGCCGGCGCGCTGCGTGGGCGTGGCCGCGAAGATCACCGGCCTGGCCGAAGACAAGGTGGTGCTGCACAACCAGTACCTGGGCGGCGGCTTCGGCCGCCGGCTGGAAACCGATTCGGTCGAGCAGGCCGTGGCCTTCGCAAAGCAGGTGCCCTATCCGCTCAAGGTGGTGTGGACACGCGAGGAAGACATCCGCCACGACATCGTGCGCCCCATGTACCACGACGAGATCTCGGCCGTGGTCGACGGCGAAGGCCGCATCCAGTGGTTCGGCGACCGCATCTCGGGCGGCACGGTGCTGGGCCGCTGGGCGCCCGCCTTCATGGGCAAGGACGGCATGGACGGCGACCTCATCGAATGCGTGGCCGAGCCCTGCTACGACCTGCCGAACCTCAAGGTCGAATGGGTGCGGCACGACATGCCGGCTGGCCTGAACGTCGGCTGGTGGCGCGGCGTGGGCCCCACGCACAACCTCTTCGTGATGGAGAGCTTCATCGACGAACTCGCGCAACGCGCGAAGAAAGACCCGGTCGCCTACCGCCGCGCGATGCTGCAGAAGAACCCGCGCACGCTCGCGGTGCTCGACCTCGCGGCCAGCAGGATCGGCTGGGGCCAGGGCTCGCTGCCCGCGCGCGTGGGGCGCGGCGTGGCCGTGGGCGATGCCTTCGGCAGCCGCGTGTGCGCCATCATCGAGGCCGAAGTCTCGCCGCAGGGCGAGGTGCGCATGCGGCGCGCGGTGGTCGCGGTGGACTGCGGCATCGCAGTGAACGCGAGCTCCATCGAGGCGCAGATCCAGGGCGGGCTGCTGTTCGGGCTGAGCGCGGCTCTCTACAACGAGATCACGCTGCGCGACGGTGCCATCGAGCAGAGCAACTTCCACGACTACCGGACGCTGCGCATCAACGAAGCGCCGGCCATCGAGGTGCATTTGGTGAAGAGTGCCGAAGCCCCGGGCGGACTCGGCGAAGTCGGCACGGCCATCGCGGCACCGGCGCTGGCCAACGCGATCTTCGCCGCGACCGGGGTGCGACTGCGCGCGCTGCCGGTGAACCGCGCGCTGCTGGCGCAGGACAAGGAGGCGCTGAAGAAGAAGGTCGCCGATGCACGGCCCGGCAAGGGATTCGACGAAGGGAGGTCGGCATGAAGCGGTTCTTCAAGACCCTGGCGGTGCTGGTCGTCGTCGGCGCCGCGCTCTACTTCTTCCTGAACCGCACCGACGGCTCCGCGGGCGAGGCGCCGGTGCTGGCCGGCGCACCCAGCAATGCAGCGCTGCTCGTGCGCGGCGAGTACCTCACCAAGGCCGCCGACTGCATCGCCTGCCACACGGTGCCCGGCGGCAAGGGCGAGCCCTTCGCAGGCGGCCTGCCCTTCGTGCTGCCCTTCGGCACGATCTACTCGTCGAACATCACAGCGGACCCCGAGACCGGCATCGGCAAGTGGAGCGACGACCAGTTCGTGCGCGCGCTGCACGACGGCGTGCGCGCCGACGGCAAGCGCCTGTACCCGGCCTTCCCGTACACCTCGTACACCGCGCTGAGCCGAAGCGACGTGCTCGCGATCAAGGCCTACCTGTTCAGCCTGCCCAAGGTGAACCAGCCGAACCGGGAGCCCGACCTCGGCTTCCCGTTCAACCAGCGCTGGGCCATGGGCTTCTGGAACGCGGCCTTCTTCAAGAGCGCCCGCTTCGAGGCCGACGCATCGAAGCCGCTCGCTTGGAACCAGGGCAAATACCTCGCCACCGCGCTGGGCCACTGCGCCGAATGCCACACGCCGCGCAACTTCGCCTTCGCGATGGACAAGGGCAACGAGCTCGCGGGCGAATCCATCCAGGGATGGCGCGCCTACAACATCACCTCCGACGCGAAGAACGGCATCGGCGCCTGGAGCGACGCCGAGATCGCCGCCTACCTCACGACCGGCCATGCCGAGGGACGCGGCTCGGCGTCGGGGCCGATGGGCGAGGCGGTGGAGCACAGCCTGCAGTACCTGAAGACGGAAGACGCCTCGGCGCTCGTGAGCTACCTGCGCACGGTGCCAGCGAAAAGTGGCAAGAACCCGATCGAGATCGACGCGAAGGCGCCATGGGCGCTTGCGGCGAATGCCTCAGCGCCGGCCGCCAACACGGCCGAGGGCCACGAGCAGGGGCTCAGGCTCTTCGCTGCCGCCTGCGCGAGCTGCCACCAGTGGAACGGCAAGGGCCAGCAGACCGCCGACGCATCGCTGCTGGGAACGCGCGGCGTGAACGACCCCGACGGCTCCAACGTGACGCAGATGATCCTGCAGGGTGTGCGCATGCACGTGCACGACAGGGAGATCTACATGCCGGCCTTCGGCAAGGCCTACACCGACGCCGAGGTCGCGGCGCTGGCCAACTACGTCATCGCGCAGTTCGGCAACAAGCAGGCCGCGATCACGCCGGAGTTCGTCGCGAAGCAGCGCGCGCTGGGGCCGAGCCCCTGACCTGGGCGGCTGGTCACGGGGTTTCGCCGCATCTACACTGCGGCCATGAAGAGAACAGGGGAAGCACAGCGTGGACTGCAGCCCGTGGTGGAGCTGCGCAAGGATGCCTCGTCGTACGCCTACTCCGTTCGCGCGCCCCGCTCCAGGGGCGTGATACCTCCCAGCTCGTACCGCAACGGCGGCTTCGCCACGTTGGCCGATTGCCTCGGCGACGTGGCGCGTGCGCTGGGAGGCAACTTCTCGCGCATCTACGTGCGGCTCGATGGTCTCTGCGTCGGCGAGCGCGACCTTGTCGAGCTGCGGCTGGAGCCGCAGAAGGTCGCCTCCGAACTGAAGGCCGAGCTCGAAGCCGAACTGAAGGCGAAGGCCTCCTGCGCGGTCAGGGCCGAGAGCGTGTCTGAGCCCGGCGAAGGCTGATCGCGATCACCAGCCCCGCAGCCGCCGCGCCCGCTCCGGCCAGGAACACGCCGCCATACCCCGCCCTGTCGGCCAGCAGCCCGGCCAGCGGACCCGTCAGCCCGTAGGCGACGTCCTGGAACGCGGAGAAGCCGCCCAGCGCCGTGCCGCGCAGATGCGGTTGCACCAGCTGCACGACCTCGCGCCCCATGGAAGGGAAGATCATCGAGCAGCCGAGCCCCGTGAGGAACGCGCCGACGAGGGCGAGCACAGGATCGGAAGCGCTCCAGATCAGCGCCTGCCCCACGGTCTCCACGGCCAGCGAGCCGATGGCCACGGGCAGTCCGCCCACGCGGTCCGGCAGATGCCCGAAGAGCACCCGCACCAGCACGAAGCCGCCGCCGAAGGCCGTCAGGCCCAGCCCGGCGAAGCGCCAGTGCTGGTCGAGGAAGTGCAGCGTGAAGAACGCGCCGATCGCCGCGAAGCCGATGCCCTGCAGGCACACGATGGTGCCGTGCGGCCAGACCTGACCGATCACGCGCCAGAACGGCGGGCGCTCGGCACCGGGGTGCGCTGGCACCCCGGCCAGCCGCCAGATCGCCAGCATGCCGAGGCAGGGCAGGATCACGCCGACGCTCATGACCCCAGCGTACCCGAAGCGCTGCTGCAGCACGAGCCCGATCGGCCCGCCGACCGCCAGCGCGCCGTAGATGGCGGCGCCGACCAGAGCCAGCACCTTGCCCGAGCGCGCCGGCCCGACGAGCCCGATGCCCCAGCCGATGATGCCGACGCCGACCAGGCTTTCGCCGAGGCCGACCAGCAGCCGCCCCGCGAGCAGCACCAGGTAGGCCGTCCAGGGCGACGGCGCGAGCAGGCCCGCGAGCAGCGAGACCAGCGCCCCGCTCACGTAGAAGACCAGCCCGCGCGCCACGGCGGACTTGGCCCCGGCGCGGTCGGATTGCGTGCCGGCATACGCCCGGCTCAGCACGGTCGAGAGAAAGGCGATGCCCACGCCGAGCCCCGCCCACACGTTGCCCAGCCCGAGCTGCCCCGTCACGAAGATCGGCACGACCGGCAGGGACATGCCCACGCAGAGATAGGAGAT
Organism: Variovorax sp. 22077; assembly: GCF_052044195.1. Taxonomy (NCBI): domain Bacteria; kingdom Pseudomonadati; phylum Pseudomonadota; class Betaproteobacteria; order Burkholderiales; family Comamonadaceae; genus Variovorax; species Variovorax sp. 22077. Next base: position 168,326 of record NZ_JBQEQC010000014.1, on the reverse strand, counting down.
GAAGAGGATGGCCGTCAGCAGCAGCAGGCGGCCCTGTGCGGGGTCGCGCGTCGATGCCGAAGGTGGTGATGAGGATGAAGTCGCAGATGGTGTCGATGGGATGCTCATGGTGTCGTCCGGGTTGGATGTGTTCTCCCGGCCGGTCGGAGCGCGCACGCGGACGCACCCAGACCGGCAAGGATCGTGGAGTGCGTTGGTTGACGTCAGACGCTTACGGCCAGTGCGACTGGCACTGCGGACGCCGCGGCGTCCGCGTGGGATTCAATGCGCGGGCGGGCTCATCCGAGGCGCATCGACAGCTCGACGTCCTCGCCGAAGGGCGTGGACAGGTAGCCCGAGGCGGGCGAGCGCACGTGCGCCAGGTACTCGGGGCTGTGGTCGGCGTTGTCGGCGACGACGAAGGCGCCCGGCCGCAGGCGGCTTTCGACCAGCGCGAGGATCTCGGGGTAGAGCGCCTTCGCACCGTCGAGCAGCAGCAGGTCGATAGAGTCGGGCAGGCCGGCGGCGAGCGTCTGCAGCGCGTCGCCCTCGCGGATCTCGACCAGGTCGGCCAGCCCGCCGGCTTCGAGGTTGCGGCGGGCGCGCGCCACCTTGGAGGGTTCGAACTCGGTGGTGACGACCCGGCCGCCGCCGTTGTCGCGCAGGGCCGCGGCGAGGTGCAGCGTCGAGATGCCGAAGGAGGTGCCGAACTCGACGATGTTCCGGGCGGCGCCGCTGCGCGCGAGCATGTAGAGCAGCAGGCCGGTCTCGCGCGAGACCGGCAGCGTAACGTCCTTGAGCCGCGCGTAGAGATCGAGGTAGCCGGTCTTGCTGCGCATCAGCTGTGTGCGGTCTTCGTCGGAGAGGCCGGCGATAGCGGCGCTCGTCGCGGGCGATGCCTCGGCGGCCTCCTGGAACAGGCGCTCCAGCAGGGGCGCCAAGGGCTTGTCGGTGAGGGTTGTCACAGGGTTCTTCGTGTTGGAGTGAAGGTGCGCTCATAATATGAAGGAACATTCACATTTCCTATTCGCGTTGCGAACCACGCCCATGGCCGACCGCAAAAGCTCGCCGATCTCCTCTAGAAGAAAGCCCAAGCAGGCCCGCTCGAACGACCTCGTCGCGGCCATCCTCGAGGCAGCCCTTCAGGTTCTGGAGAAGGAAGGCGCGCAGCGCTTCACCACCACGCGCGTGGCCGAGCGGGCCGGCGTGAGCGTCGGATCGGTCTACCAGTACTTCCCGAACAAGGCGTCGATCCTCTTCCGGCTGCAGAGCGACGAGTGGAAGCAGACGAGCGAGATGCTCGGCGGCATCCTCGAGGACACGCAGCGCCCGCCGCTGGAGCGGCTGCGCATGCTGGTGCATGCCTTCGTGCGCTCGGAGTGCGAGGAAGCCGGAATGCGCGTAGCGCTCAGCGACGCCGCCCCGCTCTACCGGGACGCCCCCGAGGCGCACGAGGCACGCGCCGCCGGCGACCGCGTCATGAAGGCCTTCATGCGCGAAGCCCTGCCCCACGCCGTCGAGGCCACGCGCGCAATCGCCGCCGACCTGATCACGACCACGTTCAGCGCGGTCGGCAAGCAGTTCTCAGAGAGTCCGCGCACCGACGCCGAGATCGCCGCGTATTCGGACGCCATGGCCGACATGTTCTGCGCCTACCTCCGCAGCCTCGGGCACGGGCAGGAGCAAGCGCTGCAGCCGCAGCAGAAGCGCGGGCAGGCCGGAAAGCGCCCTCGCCGCCCGGCGAGCCGCTAGCTTCTTTGTATTTCGCGCGAAACATTGCTTACCTCTTGACGCAGTTCAGGGGATATCCGCGCCACGCGGCTTATCGCCCGTAGCCCGCTGGGCCGCAATCGCCGCTGCGGCCACGCAGCGTTATCGCGCTTCGGGCATCCGGCAGGGCCCGCTTAGGTACCCGCTTCCGGGCATATCGCCGGTCGCAACGCGTACTTACATTTTTGACTTGCAAATCGAAAACGACGGCATGTGCAGGCGGTGGACAGACACGCGCCCGCACGCGGGAGCCTGCCCGTTCAGGCGAGGAACGAACGAACAAATTGGTAAGCCATGAACAAGGTTTTTCGGACCCTTTGGAATCCAGCCCGCGGCACCTGGGTCGCCGCACCCGAAACCTCGCGCGGCCACGCGCGCTCCGCCAGGTCGGCTGAGCCGCGAACCTGCCACCTCGCCCTGGCGCCTGCCCTCGCTGCGCTGATGCTGGGTGCGGGCCCGGCACTGGCCGCAGGCGGCGCCGGCGGCCAGCCCACCAACGACACCTCGCTGCACGCCGGATCGGGCGGCGCCGACGGCAGCGGCGGCAGCGGCGGACTCAACGACACCACGGTGAACGCGAACGGAGGCGCCGGCGGATCGTCGACCAGCGCCGGCCCGACGGCCGGCTCCGCCGCCAGCACCGGCACCTTCGCCGGCGCCACCGCCGGCACGGGCGGCGCGGCTGGAGCCGGCAGCAACACCGTCAGCCCCGGCGTTCTGCAGGGCGACAACGGCGCGGCCGGCCAGTCGCAGACGGGCGACATGAGCAACGGCAACGGCTACGGCGGTGGCGGCGGCGGCGGCTTCCAGGGCGCGACCATCGGCAGCGGCGTCGGCTCTTCTTCCAACAGCTACACGGGCGGCGCCGGCGGCGCGGGCGGCAACGGCTACTGGGCGGCAGGCGGCGGCGGCGCGGGGGGCTACGGCTCCATCCTGCTCGGGCCCACGGGCAGCTACACGGCCACCGGCAGTTCGACCGGCGGCGCGGGCGGCAAGGGCGGCGACGCCTTCTCCCAAGGCGGTGGTGGCGGCGGCGGTGGCGGCGGCTTCCTCCTGAACGCGACCACGCCGGGCCTCGGCTTCACCAACACCGGCGCCATCAGCGGCGGCGCCGGCGGCGCGGGCGGCTCCGAGCTGCTGCCGGCCCGCAGCAATGCGTCGGGCGGCGGCGGCGGTGCGGGCGGCATCGGCATCACGCTGACTGGCAGCGCGCTGACTGTGACCAATTCGGGCGCGGTCTCCGGTGGCGCAGGAGGCGCGGGCGGTGCCGGCGGCGGCGGGGTCGGCGGCACCGGTGCACCCGGCGCGGGCGGCGACGGCGGCATCGGCCTGCGCGCGTCGGGCAGCAGCACTGCGCTCGGCAACAGCGGCTCCATCACCGGCGGCAATGGCGGCGTCGGCGGCACCAACAGCAACGGCGGCGCGCGCGGCGCCAACGGCGCGGGCGGGGTGGGCGTGCTGGGCGCCAACCTCGGCATCGTCAACAGCGGCAGCATCACCGGCGGCCTGGGCGGCGACGGCGTCACCCGCGCGGCCGCGGTGGAGTTCACCGGCGGCAGCAACAGCCTGACGCTGAACGCCGGCGCGGCGCTGACGGGCGCCGTCGCCATCGACGGCGGCGCCACCGCCAGCATCGTCGCGGGCGCCAACGGCCTGAGCCTGAGCAGCCCGCTGCTGCTGGGCGGCACCGGCACCATCGACACCAACGGCCACGACATGGGCTGGTCGGGCCCCATCTCCGGAGCTGCCGGCCTGGTGAAGAGCGGCGCGGGCACGCTGACGCTGTCGGGCGCCAACGTCTACACCGGTCCCACCAGCATCAACGCCGGCACGCTGCGCGCCGGCGCGGCCGGTGCGCTCAGCAGCGCCAGCGCATTCACCGTGGGCTCCGGCGCCACGCTCGACCTCGCCGGCAACAGCCAGACCGTCGCGTCCATGTCCAACAGCGGCACCGTGTCGCTGGTCGGCTCCGCACCGGGCACCACGCTGACCGTCACCGGCCCCTGGGTCGGCAATGGCGGCACGCTGCGCCTGGGCACGGCCCTCGGCAACAGCAGCAGCGCGACCGACAGGCTCGTGCTCAGCGGCAGCACCGCCATCGCCAGCGGCACGACCAACGTGCAGATCACCAACCTCGGCGGCCTGGGCGCGCTGACCACCGGCAACGGCATCGAGGTCGTCAGCGCGATCAACGGGGCCACCACCACCGCGCAGACAACGAAGAGCGCCTTCGCGCTGGCAGGAGGCCACGTCGATGCCGGCGCCTACGAATACCGGCTCTACGCAGCCGACGCGAGCGGCGCGGGCGAGAACTGGTACCTGCGCTCCAGCGCGGTCGTCACGCCGCCGGCCAACGGTAGCGGAGGCAGTGGAGGCAATGGCGGCGCTGGCAGCAGCGGCGGCAGCACAGGAGGAGGCGGCGGCATCTCCGTCCCCACCTACCGCGCCGAAGTACCGCTGTACGCCGCGCTGCCCGAGCAGTTCCGCCAGGCCAACCTGACGATGCTCGGCAGCATGCGCCAGCGGCTGGGCGACGACGGCCCGCCGCCCGGCAACGATGCCGGTCCCGCCATGCCCGACCAGGGCTACCGCCAGGCCTGGGCGCGCATCATCAGCACCGACCGCAGCATCAGCCAGGGCGGCACCGTGAGCCCCACCAGCAAGGGTCGCCTCTCGGGCTTCCAGGCAGGCACCGACCTCTGGGCCGACGCCCACTGGCGCGCGGGCGTCTACGTCGGCGAGCTCAACGGCGACATGAGCGTGAGCGGCTTCGCACGCGGCATCGTCAACTACGCAGCCGGCACCAACGACCTGCGCAGCCAGTACCTGGGCGCCTATGCCACCTGGAAGAACGACAGCGGCCTGTACGTCGACGGCGTGCTGCAGGCCGGACGCCACCGCTACACGGCGTCGCCCACGCTGGGCTTCTCCAGCACGGGCAAGGGCAGCAGCCTGCTGGCCTCCATCGAGGTGGGCCAGGCGTTCGCCATCGCACCGGGCTGGACCATCGAGCCGCAGCTGCAGCTGGTGCACCAGCGCATCAGCCTGGACGACACCGGCATCGCCGCCGCACTGGTGCAGCAGCACAGCCACAGCGGCTGGCTCGCACGCGCGGGCGTGCGGGTGAAGGGCGAGATCGCCACCTCCGCCGGCCTGCTGCAGCCCTATGTGCGCTTCAACGTCTACCGCAGCGGCAGCGGCACCGACATCAGCCGCTTCGTCGGCCCGGCGGCCTACACCGACATCGCCACGCGCACCGGCGGCACGAGCACGGAGCTGGCGGCGGGCGCCACGCTGCAGCTCACGCAGAACGCGAGCCTGTATGCGGAGCTCGGCAAGACCTGGGCCTCGGGCGGCGCCGTGCGCACGAGGAGCAACGGCATCGAAGGGAGCGTGGGCGTGAAGATCCGCTGGTGACGGCTGCCACCAAGCGAGGCTGCCAGCTAGCGCCTGCCGCCTTCCGCGCGGACCGTGTCGACCACCGAAAGCACCGCCTCGGTCACCGCGGCCGGGTCGTCGAACTGGATGTCGTGGCTGGACTTCGGCAGCGACAGGTGCCTGCCGCGCGAAGACCAGGCCGCCTCCTCGACGTGAAGCTGCCGCCAGATGGCGAGCACCTCGCGGCCCTGCTCGGGCGTGATCTTCATTCCGCGAAGCTCTTCTTCCGTGTACGGCGCCATCGCGGTGAGCACCACCAGCGGGCGGCTGCCCAGGTCGCGGAAGGCGCCGGCCTCGGCGAGCATCGCGTCGGTCGCGTCGCCCTCCGCCATCTGGGTGACCATGGATTTCGGTGCGTAGGCCCGTATCGCCTGCGCATCGTGCTCGCTCTGGTTCGGCGCCCTGGGCAGCAGCCTCGGCGTCATCGCCCTCAGCAGGCCGCTCCAGGAAAGCGACACCGCGATGCGCGAGCGCAGCGAGCGGGTCTCCTTCATGTAGGCCGCGACGCGCGCCACCTGGTCGGGGTGCGACGGGTCCACCAGCACCAGCCCCGCCACCTCATTGCCGAAGCGATGCGTGAAGGTCGTCGCGAAGAGGCCGCCGAGCGACTGGCCCACGAGCACGAAGGGCCCGCGCTCGCCCGCACGGGTGAGCGCCTCGTGCAGATCGCTCGCCACCTGCCTCGCGCTGATCGGCGCATTCGACGGATCGCTCCACATCAGCCCGGCGCGGCTGTAGGCGCACGCGCGCGTGCGCGCCGCCACGGCCGGCTGCACCGCCGACCAGCTCAGCGAGCCATCGACGCTCAGCCCGGCCTCGAACACGACGGTGGGCGAGCCGGAGCCGCGGCAGTCGAGCTGGATCCGGCGCCCGCCGCCGACGTCGACCATCGTTCCCGGCGGGGGAAAGTCGCGCTGCGCCCGGTAGCGGCCGAGCTGCTCGTACGCCACGCCCGCAAGGACGACCAGCGCGAGGAATGCGGTGCTCCAGAGGACGATGCGCATCGCTGCCGCGGAAGATCTGTTGGACGAAGGCTTCACCGCGGCAATCGTGCCACCGCCGGGCCGCCAGGGCCACCGGCTAGGGCTTCAGCCGTGCGGCGCGCACCGGTCCCGGCACGAAGGCATTGGTGCGCTCGATGTAGTCGCGATAGGCCGGGCGGCGCTCGCCGATGTCGCTTTCGAGCATGCGCACGCCCGAGACCTTCAGCAGCAGCCAGGTCATGAGCAGCGGCGACACGATGCTCCACGCCCCGCTCCACCCCGCGCCGCCGATGGCCATGAGCCAGATGCCCCACCACACGCAGGCCTCGCCGAAGTAGTTGGGGTGGCGCGTGTAGCGCCACAGGCCGCGGTCCATCACCTGGCCCCGGTTCGCGGGGTCGGCCTTGAAGCGCGCCATCTGCGCGTCGCCCAAGGCCTCGAAGACGAAGCCGAACAGCCCCAGCGCAGCACCGAGCGCATCGAGCAGGCCCAGCGGCCGCTCGGCCGCCATGCCCGGCAGGAAAGGCGCCGACACGATCCAGGCGAGCACCGCCTGCAGCGCGAACACCAGGTACAGGCTCTTGAAACCGAAGTTGGGCTGGTTGCGCGCGCGGATCGCCTGGTAGCGGCGGTCTTCACCGTGGCCCCAGTTGCGCCAGGTGATGTAGATGCAAAGCCGAAGCGCCCACGCGCTGCCGATCAGCGCCATGCACAACCCGCGCGCGGTCTGCGGCGCCGGCAGCAGCGCGAGGTACACGAGCCCCGCGCCCGCGATCAGGATCGCCCATACGCGGTCGACGAGGCTCGCATCGTGCCGCACGAGGCTCACGGCCCAGGTGGCCAGCGCGAGCGAGGCGGTCCAGGCAAGGCCCGCGAGCGCGACGGTGGTGAGGCTGCCGGTCATGCGCGGTCCGACGCCTCGATGCAGTCGGCCAGATCCTGCCGCCGCTCGGCGCTGCGGTCCTGACGCAACCCACGGGCGCCCTGGCGGACCATGTCGTGGGCGGATGCGATGTCCTTCGGCATATGCGTTTCTTTTTTCCTCGTCGGGCATGCGCCGGATGGCGCGCTCCCATCGCTTGCGATACGCGCCGGCCCGGCTTTTGGATCATGCCCGCCTGAGCTAAAGTCGGCCACCACCCGGCGCCTCGACCGGCTGCATCCCTCCTCTGCCCGCAAGACATGCGCGACTTCCTCTACTACTCGCTGATGCTGCTTCTCGGATTCGCCTGGTACAGGTTCGGACAGAAGCTGCTGCGCAAGGGGCCGCGCGACGAGAACGACGAGCTCACCAAGGGAATCGTCGGCCCTGTGGGCTTCCTGATGGCGGGCGGCATCTCCTGCTACCTCCTCTTCTACATGCTGCGCGCACTGGTCCGCCGCGAAGTGCCATGCGTGGGCAAGGCCTGCTCGGGACAGATCTACACGCTCGCGGCCAACCCCGGCGAGTTCTGGGCCAACGTGTTCTTCATTGCGTGGATGGTGGCGGCGCTGGTGTACGCGCTGTATGTGACGCTCAGGATCTGGTTCAGGGCCTGATCGTCCGCAACATCCGCAAGAGCAGGAAAGGCCTCTATCGGCCGCTATCGGCCAGGTTCGACCGCAACGGCGGCAGGGGTCGTTGCGAAGCCGCTGTCGATCGCTGTAGATCGCGGCGCAAGCTGAACAAGGAAGACGAGATCACCATGCCCCATCCAAGCCTTCCCGAAGACATTCCCGGCGCCTTCCAGGCCGCATGGAACGCCCACGACATGCAGGCCCTCGGCGCGCTGTTCCACGCGGACGCGACTTTCGTTAACCGCTTCGGGCACTACGTGCGCGGCGTCGAGGAGATCGTCGCCATGCACGCCCCCATCCACGCGAGCATCTACAGCGATTCGACGCTGGAGAACGAGTTGATCGACGTCGTGGCCCTGGGCGAAGACGCGGCGGTCACGCACTTCTGGAGCCGCCTCGCCGCCGGCGCGGCGCATCCGGCAGGGCCGCACGTCGTCGATACGCTGATCCTTGCCGTGCTGACGCGCCAGGCGGGCGCGTGGAGGATCAAGGCGCTGGAGAACGTGACGCTGACCGATCCCCGCACCGGAAAGACGGTGCTGCGGGACCGCGGCGCTCGATGAGCCGGAGCGCGCAGCCGCTCAGGCCGCGGCCATTTCGCGGCTGCCCGCGCTGGCGACCGCGTAGCGCTTCCGCTTGACGGCGTACATGGCCTCGTCGGCCAGCCGCAACGCATCCGCGGCCGAGGTGCTGCGCGGATCGACGGCCACCACGCCGACGCTCGCGCCACGATAGTCGAGCGTGGCGCCCGGAAGCCGCAGCTCGCCGATGGTGCTTTCGCTCAACCGGTCGGCGAGCGAGCGAGCCGCCGCATCGGGCGACTCTCCGAAGGCAGGGCCGGCACCGATCACCACGAACTCGTCGCCGCCGTTGCGCGCCAGCATGTCGCCCGCGCGCATCGACGCCGACAGGCGCGCGGCCATGGCGACGAGGAACTCGTCGCCTACGTCGTGGCCGTGCGTGTCGTTGATCTTCTTGAACCCGTCCATGTCGATGAAGCCGACCAGCACGCTGGTGCCGTCGCGCTCGCCCTGGGCCATCATCCGGCGCAGCCCGTCGATGAGCGTTCGGCGGTTCGGCAGGCCGGTGAGCGCGTCGGTGGAAGCCAGCGTGACGACCTCTGCGTGCGCCTTCTCGAGCTTCCTGTAGAGCAGCTCACGCTCCACCTGCTGTCCGATGAGACGCGCGAACAGCTGCAGCACGGGCTCGGCATGCGGCGGCAGGGACTGCTGCTCGGAGCTCGCGGCGCACAGCGTGCCGAACAGGTCGCCGCTCTCGGTCTTGACCGGCGTGCTCACGTAAGTCTGGATGCCGAGCTCCCTGGCCGCCCCGGAATCGCCCCAGCAGCTGGCGACGTCGCCGGTGTAGGTGCGCCCTTCCTCCATGGCCCGCTTGCACAGCGTGTCGGCCCAGGGCACGGTGAGCCCCTCGGGAATGCTCAGCTGCCTAGCGTTGCGCGAGAAGAGGATGTGCTGCTGGCCCTTGTCGAGGTCGATGGTGGTGAGATAGGTCGATTCCAGCCCGGTCACCGCGCCGAGCATCTCGAGCATCGGACGCGTCAGGTCTTCCAGCGTCCTGGCCGAAGCCACCGAGTCGGAGAGTTGTTCGATCAGAGATTGCATACACGATATTTTGACGGCGAAGCGCCCGCCCCAGGCGCCGCTCTGCGACCTTTACCCGACGGTTACGGAGTCAGCGAAACATCAGGAAAGATACGAAGAAACCATTCGCCAGCTCCCGTCAGCGCGCGGGCGGGCCCTCGTCCCCCGTCAGATTCCGGCACAGCTCCAGCACCATGCCGCGCAGCCACCTGTGCGCGGGATCGCGATCCATGCGCGGATGCCACATCTGCGAGATGGTGATCCGGTCGGTGGGCATGGGTAGCGGAAAAGAGCGCAGCGTGCTCTGGGCCCTCAGGCGCTCGAAGTACGAGGCCGGTATCAGCGCCACGAGATCGGTCGCAGCCGCGATCGACAGGGCAGAACCGAAGCTGGGCACCGTGACGGCGACGTTGCGCTTCAATCCCATTGCCGCCAGAGCCACGTCCGCCGGTCCTTCCTTGCGGCCATGGCGTGAAGTGATCACGTGGTCGCATGCGGCGTAGCGCTCGGGCGTGATCGCGGCTTCGGCCAGCAGCGGATGGCCCTCGCGCACCGCGGCGACGAACCGGTCCCGGTAGAGCGCCTGCACGCGCACTTCCGGCCCCGCCGAATCGCTCAGCACGCCCACATCGAGATCGATCAGTCCTTCGCGCAGCGGACGCACGTCCTTGTCGGGCTTGGGCGCGAAGCGCAGGCGGACGCCGGGCGCCTCCTTCGCGACACGGGCAACGAGCACGTGCGCGAAGGCTTCGATGAATCCGTCGTTGGCCCGTATGGTGAAAAGGCGCTGGAGCGTGCGCGGGTCCATGGCCGCATCGGCGGGCTGGAGCACCGCGTGCGACTCCTGCACCAGGTCCCTCACGCGCTCGCGCAGTGCCAGGGCGTGCGGCGTGGGGACCATGCCGCGTCCTGCGCGCACCAGGAGCTGGTCGCCCGTGGCCTCGCGCAGCCGCGCCAGCGTGCGGCTCATGGCCGATTCGCTCAGCCCCATGCGCTCGGCGGCCTTCGCCACATTGCCTTCGGAAAGCAGCGCGTCGAGCGCGGTCAGCAGGTTGAGGTCGGCGTCCGGCATGACCGGACGCTAGCACAGCCGCCGCGTGCGGGAACAGGCGCCGCATGCAGGAACAACCTGCGTCCTGCGCTCTGGGCCGGTGCTGCGCCGCGTCCTATTCTGGATTCACGCAATCGAGCGTCTTCACTCCACAAGGCCACTCCCATGCTGCTTTCACCCCCGATCCATTCCCCCACTTCCTCCGCCGACTCATCTGCCGCCGATTCCCGCACCGCTGCCCCAGAGGCGGCGAACGATGCCGACGGCCTGCCGATGCCTCGGCGCATCGCAGCCGCCGCCGCGATCCTCGGCGCGGGCGCCCTCGTGGTGCTCGACGGCGCGATCGCCAACGTCGCGCTGCCGACCATCTCCGGGCAGTTGAACGCGACGGCTGCCGATGCGGTCTGGATCATCACGGCCTATCAGCTCGCGGTCGTCATGTTCCTGCTGCCTGCCTCGGCCATCGGCGCGCGGCTGGGCTATCACCGCGTGTTCGCGGGCGGCATCGCGCTGTTCACCGCCGCGTCGGTGCTGTGCGCGCTTTCTCCGTCATTGCCGTGGCTGGTTGCCGCGCGTTGCCTGCAGGGGCTGGGCGCCGCCGCGGTGATGCCGCTCGGCCTGGCGCTGCTGCGCTTCACCTATCCGCGCCGGCTGCTGGCGCGCGCCATCGGCTGGAACGCGCTCTCGATCGCGGGCGCCACCGCGGCGGGGCCTTCCATCGGCGCCTTCATCCTCTCGACCGCCAGCTGGCCGTGGCTCTTCGCGGTGAACCTGCCGATCGGCATCCTCGTGCTGCTCGCATGCACGAAGCTGCCGCGCCCGGCATCGACGAGCGACCGCATCGATCTCTGGAGCATCGCGCTCAACGCGGTCATGTTCGCCACCTTCGTGCTCGGAAGCGACCGGCTGCCGTCGAGCCTGACGCACGGCGGCGCACTGCTCGGCGTGGCGGTGGTTTCCATGGTCCTGCTGGTGCGACGCGAGACGAGCAGGAAGGCGCCGCTGGTGCCGCTCGACCTGCTGCGCGTGCACTCCTTCCGCATCTCGATCATCGCTTCGGTCTGCTGCTTCACCGGCCAGATGGCCAGCTACGTGGCACTGCCCTTCTACATCCAGCACGAGCTGGGCCAGAGCACCGCGGCCACCGGCCTGCTGATGACGCCCTGGCCCCTTGCGGTGATGCTGGCAGCGCCGCTGTCGGCGCGACTCGCGCAACGCGTGCCCACCGCATGGCTCTGCGCGGCGGGCAGCGCGTTCCTCGCGACCGGGCTGGCGCTGTGCGCGCTGTGGCCCATCCACGGCAACCCGGCGCTGCCGATCGCGCTCTTCACCAGCCTCGCCGGCTTCGGTTTCGGGCTCTTCCAGACGCCCAACAACCAGAACATGCTGCTGTCCGCACCCAAGGAACGCAGCGGCGCGGCCGGCGGCGCGCAGGGAACGGCGCGACTCACCGGGCTGACGCTCGGAAGCCTCGCGATGAGCCTGTTGTTCGGGCTGCTGCCGTCGCACACGGCCGTCCACCTGGGACTCGCGCTGGCGGCATCGACCGCTTTCGCGGGGAGCGTGGTGAGCCTGCTCAGGAGCCCCGGAAGGGCCGCCGCGGCCTGAGCGAAGCGGCTCGGCCACCTCGGCCGTGCCGCCGGAACAAGCAGGAAGGAGTCATCGATCTAGGCCGGCAGCCGCAGCAGCGGCAGATGCCAGCCGCCATAGATGCCGCCCAGGCGCAGCGCCACGATCACCAGCACGCCCGCATGGAAGGCACAGCGCCTGCCGACGCCGGCCGCCTGGAGCAGCAGGTAGGCGGCGATGCCCGCGATGGCGGCCGAGCCGTAGATGCCGCTGCTCAGCAGCAGCGGGACATGCGCGGTGAGCACGTCGCGCACCAGCCCGCCGGCCGCGCCGGTCATGGTGCCGACCAGCGTCACGATGACCACGGGCAGCCGCCGCTCCTCGGCGATCTGAGCCCCGGTGATGGCGAAGAGCCCCAGCCCCAGCGCATCGGCCAAGGCCAGCGCATGCTCGGGCAGCGGCATGAAGTGCACCCATGCGATGCCCGCCGCCGTCGCCGCGAGGATCACGTAGACATAGCGCACGTCTCGTATCCAGAACACCGGATGGCGGTCGAGCAGCAGGTCGCGCAGGGTGCCGCCCCCCACGGCAGTGACGGAGGCGATCACCAGCACGCCCAGCCAGTCGAGCCCCGCATGTCCGGCGGCCAGCACGCCGCTGATCGCGAACACGGCGACGCCCGCGAGATCGAACAGATACAACAGCATGGACTCCCTCGGTGCGGTGCCACTCCCGCCATGGTCCGCGGGGAGGCCGCGGCGATGGCGAAGAGTGCTGAGAAATCGGTGCCCGGCATTCTGCATGCACGAACAAGGCAGGGCGCCGCGAAGCCGCTCGGGCCGGGCCGAGAACCCGCCTTCGACCCGGAAACCGCGATTTGTCCTGGTCAGTGTTGACAAATGTGAACTGGCACACATTCGCGGTCCGAAAGCGAATGCGGGGTCCTAATGCAATCCGTAGTATTCATTTTGTTTCACAACTGTCCTACGGAGCTTGCACGTGATGGCCTGCAGACCCTCGTTCCACCGAACGTACGAGCCGCTCGATGCGGTTCATGGGGCCGCCGCACGAACGCGTGGCCCCGCCGAGCCGAAGGCCACATCCATGCCGTACACCTAGCCGCCGCGTACCGCGCGACGCCGTTGGCGAAGCGCCCCCTTTCCCACCTGTGACCCGATAGCCGATCGCCGGCACTCCGCCGAGGAGCGCCGTACTGCGTGAGGGATTCGCACGTCCGGTGATTTCCTGCTTTCCGTCTTGATTCCGCACCACCGCGCGGAATGGAGAAGTGTTGCCGCAAGAAACGCGGCCCCTTCTCCCTTCACCGGGTTCGAGAAAAGAAATTCGATCGAGGACGCAAATGGCCGCTCTCTCATCACCGACCGCCTGGCCTGCAGGCACGCACCGGCCCGCCGCATGGGCGCAGCGTACGTCCGCGGCCAACCGCGCACATGGTTCACATGGCGCACAAGGCACGCAAGGCATGCATGACGCCCATGGGCCGCTAGCCGAGCCCACGTCCAGGGCCTCCGGCGCACCCGTGGAGCGCGCCGCCGCACGCAGGGCCTGCGCCTTCGTGTTCATCGCGAACCTGCCGCACCTGGCCGAAGCCTACGGGCAGGATTTCGCATCCGCCGCGAGCCTCGAGGTGCAGCGCAGGCTGTGCGCCGGCTTCACCTCGCTGCCCTCGTCCGACATGGCGCGGCTGCGCGACGACTGCTTCCTGGTGTGGGCCAACGAGGCCTTCGAATGCGGCCCCTTCGGCATCCACGAAGCGGGCAAGGCATCGGGCGCCTCGCGGCGAGCGAGCCACCCGGTCGAGACGCTGCTCGCGGTGCTCGGTGCGGAGCCGGTGCGCTCCGGCGGCATCGCCGCGCTGGTGCAGCTGCATGCCGACTGGATCGACGTGCGTTCGCCGCAGCAGATGGGCGCCTCCGAGATCGAACTCACGCTGTGGACCGCGCAGCCCTTTCCCGATTCGCGCGAGAGCCGCGCCGACGGATGGCGCCAGCTCTATCGCGCCGACATGGACGTCGCCGTGCGCGTGAGCGAAGCGCTGCGCGCCGACGAGCTCTCGTTCTCGTGGCAGCCGGTGGTGCATCCCGGCAGCGTCGCGACCATGCTGTACCGATCGGGCCGCGCTCGCATCGCACCCAGCCGCGGCGATGCGGCCTCGCTCGCGCCCGAAGTGTTCATGCCCTGCCTGCAGCGGCTGGGCCTCACGCGCGCCTTCGACCGCACCGCGATGCGGCGGGCCGTGGCCGCGCTGCGGCTGCAGCCTTCGGCGCACATCGGCGTGAGCATCTCGGCGCAGAGCATCCAGATCGACCACTGGTGGGCTTCTCTGCTCGCGGTTCTCGAAAGGGAGCCCGCGCTGGCCTCCCGCCTGGTGATCGAGATCGCGGGCAGCGCCTCGCTGCCCGACCTCGAGGCCGCGCACGACTTCTGCGTGCAGCTGCAGATGCGCGGCTGCCGCATCGCCGTCCGCGACTTCGGCGGCGGCGCGGACAACGTCGCGGCCGTGCAGGCCTGCAAGCCCGACATCGTGAAGCTCGACGCGGCCCTGCTGCGCCGCGCGCGCGACAGCGAGTTCGGCCGCGAGTGCCTGCGCGGAATGCTGGCGACGAGCGCGCACTTCGCGCCGCACGTCGTCGTCGACGGCGTGGAGCGCGACGACGACGTGCACATCGCAGCCGACGCGGGCGCCCAGTGGCTGCAGGGCTACGGCATCGGCCGCGAGGGGGGCAAGCCATGAGCATCCCCGCCGACATGCAGCTGCGCCTCGCGCGGCTGAGCACCGACCTGCTGCAGATGCAGCGCGCCGTGCTGGAGCTCATGCAGGAATGCGGCCCGCGCGACCCCGGCGCCAGCGAGCAGGACCTCATCGCCGCAGCGCAGTACCGCGCGCTCGAAGCCGCGCTGCATGCGCCGAGGCACCCGGGTTCGGGCTCGGGTCCGGGCTCGCAGCGCAGCGAGGGCGGCGAGCTGCTCGCCTGGCCCGGCTTTCCACCACCCGTGCAGCGGGCGATGCGCGCCTGAGCGCGCGAGCGCTCGCCCGGTCTCCATGTTTTCCATTTCCCTTCGCAGGACTTCCATGCCCATCCAACTCGACCAGGTCTCCGGCAACGTGCGTGCAGCGCGTGCGCGGCGGCCGTCCACCGTCTCCTCTTCGGCAGCAGCCGCGCGCACCGCGCTGTGCCTGCTGCTCACCGCGGCATGCGCATGTGCGTCGGCCAACAACGTCGGCGAGAACAGCGCCTGGCAGTTCCAGACCGCCGCCGACAAGGCCAACCAGGCCGCCGTGCAGGACATGATCCAGCGCAAGAAGGCCGGCTCGTACGGCGCGGCCAACTACACCACCAACAACTACATCGGCCGCCAGTACAACTGCGACGTCACCTCGACCGCGCAGGGCAACCAGGGCACCAACAGCACCACGGCCAACTCGCCCGGCACCAGCGGCGCGTCGGCCAACTCCACCGGCAACTCGAACACCGGCATGGGCGGCGGCGGCACGGTGAGCACCGGCCAGGCCAACAGCGGCGCCGTGGGCTCGGCCGTGATCGGCTCCACCACCAGCAACGTGCAGGGCTGGTCGAGCCAGGCACTGAACTCCAACCAGACCAACACCGGCAGCCAGAGCGCAAGCATCAGCGGCAGCTCGGCCTGCGCATTCGGCGCACTCAACTGACCACCCAACCGACAGGGAAGAAAAAGGAATGACCCCATTCAAGTCGATCCGCGCGCTGCCGCGCGGAAAAGCCGCATCGCGCGCGCTGGCCGCCGCAGCGGCCGTCACGAGCCTGGCCGGCTGCGTCGTCGCGCCGCAGCAGCAGATGGCGCCCAAGGAAGCGCCCGTGGTGCTCGGCCCGGCCGTGCGCGAGAACGTCACGCCCATGGAAGCCGTGCTCGCCTGCTTCGGCGACCACGTGGCTGCCACGCAGCGCCCGCCGATCGTCATCACCGTGGGCGACGTGAAGGACTACACCGGCAAGTACAGCATCAACGAAGGCAACGCCATCACGCAGGGCGGCGCGCTGATGGTGTATTCGGCGCTGGGCAAGCTCGGAGGTGCGGTGCAGGTGGCCGAGCGCTTCGACCCGGTGATCGCCGAGCGCGAGCTCGGCTACGCCGACCGGCGCCAGCTCGGCGACGGCCGCACCCACCAGCTCGCAGGGCCCAACGGCGGCCAGACGGTGCCGTGGCTGCCCTACTTCGGCGGCTCGATCAACAAGTCCGACTACTTCATCGTCGGCGGCATCACCGAGCTCAACTACAACATCAATTCGGGCGGCGCCGAGATCGGCGTGAACCAGGTGGGCGTGAAGGCACGCACCTTCAGCCAGTCGGTGGGCATCGACCTGCGCATCGTCGACACCAAGACGCTGATGATCGTGAAGACCATCAGCCTGACGAAGCAGTTCAACGGCTACGAGGTCGGCTTCAACGTCTTCCGCTTCTTCGGCAGCAAGCTCTACGACATCGACGTCGGCGCCAAGGGCCAGGAGCCGGTGCAGATGGGCGTGCGCGCCGCGCTCGAAGAGGGCGTGGTGCGCCTGGTGGCTGCGGTGTCCAAGGTCGACCCGAACCCGTGCCTGGGCATGCGCATGACGGGCGAGCTCAGCCTCAAGCCCGCCGAGCAGATGCGCACGGTGCCCAACCCGCTGGTCGACGCCTCGGGCATGCCGGTGCAGCAGGGCGAGGCCGTCAACGCGGCCAGCCAGACAGGCGCAAGCCTCACGGGCACCAGCCTCCAGATTCCCTTCGAGTTCGGCGCGGCAGCGCTCACCGGCGGGACGCTGAACCTCATCGACCAGATCGCGGCGGCCGCTGCCAAGGCCCCCACCGAGGTGGTGCTGGTCGCTCGCGACACCGAGAACTGGGACGCGGGCAAGCGCGACCTGCTCATCGACCAGCGCATCGGCGTGGTCACCACCGCACTCGCCTCGCGCGGCATCGCGCCCGGCGGCATCAGCGTCACATGGCGGCCGGACAAGGCAGACACGTCGATCCACCGCGACGGGCCCGGCCTGCAGGAGATCGCCAAGCTCCGCGTCCAGGGCGCGGGAAGGGGTGGGCCGGCCCGTCCGGTCCGTGAGGAGAACGCAACCGGAGGGAAGTAAGCAACCGAAAGGCACCAGCAAGTCTTCACCACAGGACGACGCGACGTCCGTCGTCCCGCTTTTTTTCATCGAACCAGTCTTTTTTCCAGATCCATCAAAGGAAGAACCATGCAGAAGAACCGCAGCAGGAATCCGCGCGGCCGCGCCAACGGCGCACCGCTCAGCAGCATCGGCCTGGCCGTGCTGGCCACGCTCGTGGCCGGCGGCGCGCAGGCAGCCGACACGACCGTCTCCACCATCCCCGCGGTGGCGGTCAATACCACGGCCTACCAGAGCGTGCAGTCGGTGCAGGACAAGTCGCAGCCCGTGACGGCCACCGCCGCCGGCAGCGTCATCGACGTCACGACCAACGGCGGCCAGACCGGCGGCAACAACACCGTCACGCAGAACAGCGTGAAGGCCAGCGCCACGGCCAATACCTTCACCAACGCCGTCGACCTGTCGCTCGCAGGCGGCACCGGCCCGGTGCCCGCCGAAGGCGCGGCCTCGCTGGGCGTGCAGACCAACAGCGGCGTGATCTCCAGCGCCGCCACCGGCAACACGGTGAAGGTCGAGCTCGACGGCTTCTCCAGCGGCGGCGCGGCCAACACCGCCAACACCATCTCTGCGAACACCACGCTCAACAGCGGCTCCTCGACCATCTCCGGCACGGTGCCGGTGGACTACGCATCGACCACCCCCGGCTCGGTCATGCTGAACTACTCGCCCGTGGGCGCCAGCAGCGCCGTGCGCGGCAGCCTGGTCTCGACCTCGGTGCAGCAAGGCGCAGGCGCGGCCTCCACCGCCGCCGCCAGCGGCAACACGGTGTCGCTCACGCTGACGGCCGATGGCGAGAACAGCGTCGCCGCCGCACCCGCGCTCGACGGCAACACGGTCTCGGCCACGCTCAAGGGCAACACCGCCAACAGCACCATCAGCGTCCAGTCGGGCGGCGCGCCGGCCTTCACCGGCTCGGCCGTGGTATCGAACCAGCAGCTGAACCAGTCGATCGCTCCCGTCACGCACACGGCCTCGGCCACCGGCAACGGCGTGATCGCCTCCATCGGCGGCAATGCCGCCGGCGACACCAATACGCTGACCGGCTCGCTCTCGGTTCAGGGCAACACCATCTCCAGCACCGCCACCGGCAACGAAGCGCTCGGCGCCACCGCCGGCACGGCCGGCAACCGCATCGTGCTGGCCGACGGCGTGTCGGTCTCCGGCTCCGGCGGCCCGGCGATCAACAACGGTTCGTACAGCGCCGGCAACCTGTCGAGCGTGCTGATGGCCGACCTGGCCGTGTCGAACAGCCAGGGCAACGTGGGCGTGTCGCTCTCCGCCGCAACGCAGGGCTCGGGCGCACTCGCCTTCGCGCAGTCGGTGGACGGTGGCGCGGTCACGGTCGCGAACAACGCGGCCACCGCCTCGGCCACCGGCAATGCCGCGTCGAACGCGATCCTCAGCGGCAAGGATGCCGCCGCGTTCACCGCGACCGCCGCCCTGGCCAACCAGCAGAGCAACTACAACGGCGGCGTGAGCGCCGTCTCGGGCCCGACCGTCATCGGCGCCGCCACCGGCACCGAGAACGGCACCAACAACGCTGCAGCCGTCTCGGTCACCGGCAACCGCTCGGCCGCCACCGCCTACGGCAACAACGCCAGCCAGAGCCTCGCGCTCGAAGCCAACGCGCTGCCGTTGTCGGGCACCACGGCCGTGCTCGCAGGCGGCAGCCTGCCGGACGGCAACGTCAACGCGTTCGGCGCGGCCACGGTCACCAACCTGCAGAGCAACTACTCGGCGCCGGTCTCGGCGCAGACGGTGGGCTCCGTCGTCGGGGTGCTGGCCGATTCGCGCGGCACCGGCGGCGACACCATCCACGCCAGCAGCTTCACCGTGGGCGGCAACACGCAGGAAGCCGTGGGCGTGAGCAACAGCGCAAGCAACGCACTGTCGCTGACCGGCACCACCGTGGGCTCGGGCGCAGGCGTTTCCAGCGTACAGGTGACCGACGGCGGCTCGCCGGTCGGCGCCCTGCTCTCGGGTTCCACCGCCGCGGCCTACCTGGGCACGCACGCCACCGACAGCACCGTCGCGCTCACCAACAACCTGCAGCGCGCCGTGGCCTACGCCAACTCGGCAGCGAACAGCCTGAACGTGACCGCCAACAGCGCCACCGTGGCCGCCATCGACTCGCCCGCATCGGTCGCGACGCCGGCGCTGGGCACCGCCACCGTCACCGCGGCCTATGGCGTGCTGAGCAACCAGACGGCCGCCGGCGCAGTGAGCGCGGTGGCCGACGGCGCAGGCATCCTGCCCATCGGCGCGCAAACCGTGCTGATCGAAGGCAACGTCACCCGCGGCAGCGTGTCGAACCAGGGCAATGCCTTCGTCGCCGCCGCCTACGGCAACGACGCGACCAACGCCGCCAAGCTGGCACTGGGCACGGGCGCCACCCTGGCCGGCGCGGCACCGGTGGGCAACGTCACCAGCGTGCAGAACGCCGCCGGCTCGACCATCACCGCGACCGCTTCGGGCGCCAACGTGGTGGCCACGGCCATCGAGGACGACGTCGCCGCCTCCACGGTCGCGACCTCCGGCAACCAGCTGCAGGCGCTGGCCTACGGCAACCGCGCGAGCGGCAACACGCTCGACGTCTCGGGCAACACGCTGGCGACCGTCACCGCGCAGCCGCGCGCCGTGATCGCCGGCGGCACCGCCACGACCGATGCCGCCTTCAGCGTGCAGAGCGCGCAGACCGCCTCGGGCAGCCTCACCGCCTCGCTGCGCTCCGGCGACGCCCCGGGCGCGACCGCTTCGCAGATCCGCACCCAGATCGGCGGCGACGTGACCGGCTCCAGCGTGGTGTCGAACGGCAACAGCGCCAGCGCAGCCGCCACGGCCAACAGCGCCACCAACGGCCTGACGCTCGCGGGCAACAGCCTCTCGACCTCCAGCGCGGTGCAGAACGTGCAGGGCAGCAGCGCATCGGTGCAGGCACTCGCCGGCCAGGCCGGCACGCCGGGCACGCCCGCGTCGCCTGCGACGCCGTTCACGTACAACGCCCACGTGCTGGACCCGGATGCCCTGGGCGGCAGCACGCTCGGCGGCAACACGACCATCACCAGCGGCACGCTGGGCGTGCAGCAGTCGAGCCTGACCTCGCAGGAGATCGCCTACCTGACCTCGCACGGCTGGACGGTCGGTACTGGCGTGAACAGTGGCCTGCTCACGGCACCGGCGAGCATCCTGGGCACGGTGACGACCACCACGTACGACAACCTGCGCAACGCGCAGTCGGTCGCGTTCGGCGCCACCATCCCCGGCACGTCGGCCGTCGCCGCCATCCCCAACCAGGGCGGCGTCACCGTCGCCGTGGGCGGCAACGTCACCGCCTCGCAACTCGCCGTCAAGGGCAACGGCAGCAGCGCGGCCGTCACCGGCAACAGCGCGACCAACAGCGCCTCGGTCACGGGCAACGCGATCGCCTCGGGCGGTGCGACCACGGCCAGCGCAGGCAGCCTCGCGCTCGGCGCGACCGGCGCACAGGCCGACCACACGGTCTCCAACGTGCAGCAGGTCACGGGCGGCGCGGCGCTGTCGACCAGCGTCTACGGCACCTATGCCATCGACGCGGCGGCCGGCGCGGTCATCTCCGGCTCGACGCTGAGCGTGTCCGACAACAGCCAGCGCGGCAGCGCGGTGGCGAACACGGCCACCAACAGCCTGAGCGTGACCGGCACCAACGTGGCGAGCACCTCGGCGCTGTCGTCGGCGCAGTCGGGCAACGCGGCCGTATCGGCGGCTTCCGACCTCGAGCTGTATGCGCCTGGCGCGGTCTCCGCGTCGTCGGTGGACCTGTCGCGCAACAAGAACGTGTCGCTGGGCGTGATCAACGATGCCACCAACTCGCTGAGCGTGACGGCCTCCAACGTGACGCCGGCAGGCGCCGCCATCAACGCACAGCTGACGGCCGGCACCGCCAACGGCGACCACGTGCTGAACAACGCGCAGACGGCCACCACCTCGGTGAGCAGCAACGCGACCACGCGCCTGTACAACCAGGACCAGACGGCCTCGGCCACGACGGGCCTGGCCAACGGCACGGCAACCATCAGCGGCAACACCACGACCGCCGAAGCCTCGGCCAACCGTGCCGATAACAGCGTTGCGCTCAACGGCGCGGCGGTGCTGGGCGCGAGCGCCGGCCTGAACAACAGCCAGTCGAGCAGCGCGGCCGTCACGGCCAACGCGTCGACCTCGGCGACGTTCAAGCTCGAAGGCACCTCGCCGGCCACGGCTGCGGCGCTGAACAGCGGCATCACCATCGACGGCAACAGCACCACGGCGCTGGCACGCGGCAACGCAGCCAGCAACGTGCTGAACGTGTCGGCTGGCAGCGGCTATGCCGCGGCATCGCCGGTCGCGGGCAGCTCGGCCGGCGGCGCCACGCAGGCCACGGCGGCACTGCTCAACACGCAGGGCAATAGCGGCAACGTGTCGGCCAGTGCGAGCGGCACGTACCAGGTCGCGCTCAACGGCGTGACCGCGGGCACCGCCCCCGGCATCACGAACGGCACCGCCGCGCTGACGGGCAACACCGTCGCCGCACAGGCCTACGGCAACACCGCCACCAACGCGGTGACCGTGGCTGCCACGGCGGCCAACCGTCCGACGGTCGCGGTGGGCAACTACCAGACCAACAGCGGCGCCATCACCGCGACCGCCACCGCCGTGAACTACGGCGTGGGCGTCACCGGTGCGGCCGCAGGCAGCACTCTGCGCGCCGCAGGCAACCAGGTGACGGCGACCGCGGTGGGCAACTCCGCCGTGTCGACGATCGCCTCGGCCCGCTGAGCATCGTCCCCTGCCCCGGCCGGTGCGCTGTGCGCCCTGCCGGGGCTTTTTCCGCCCGCCTCCGGGCCGGGCATTCGCGCGAACCATGTACCTGCATCCACTCATCGCCAACGTGCCGCCAGCGGAGCGAGCCGCGCTCGTCCAGAGCTGCGAGCTGCGCTCATTCAGGCGCAACGAAATCGTGCTGGAGGCCGACACCTGGACCGACCGCATCTACTGCGTGGCCAGCGGGCTGCTGCGTGTGGTCGCCCACGGCAAGGGCAGCGCACAGGCCAGCGACGTCACCACCGACTTCATCCGCCAGGACGACTTCTTCCTGAGCCCCTCTTTCGCCGAAGACCGCTACCAGGCCATGCAGACGCTGGTCGCCGCGCTGCCTTCGGCCGTCTACCTGGTGCCCGTGGCCGCCATCCGTCGGCTGTGCGGCGCATATCCCGAAGTGGCCATCGGCCTGCTGACCCTTGCGATGAAGCGCATGAGCGTCATCCGCAGCCAGCTGCGACGCATCTCGGCGCTGTCGGCCGAAGACCTGGTGGGCCGTGTGCTGCACCAGCTCACGCTGCTGGCGCCCGCGGGTTCGGGCGGATACGACAAGCGCATCACGCAATCGGTGATCGCCTCCTACTCGGGCCTCTCGCGCGAGGTGGTCAACAAGACCATGCGCGACATGGAGAACCGCGGCCTCGTGCGGCGCGACGAGGATGGAATTCATGTGCAGCCCGACTTCGCCGCCACGGACTTCGGCGGGCTGCTGCCCATCGAGCAGAGCCTGTCGGCGGTCGAGCCCTACCAGCACGACCCGATGCTTCCGCCGGAGTTCTTCGACATGCGGCACGCAGGCCGAAGCGGCGAATCGCAGGAAGATTGAATCCGGCAGGCCGGCTGCGGCCTGCCTGCCCCCTGCCCTACCTCGAGCGGATCAGGCGAAGTCGGTCGTCGCGAAATCGTCGACGACGTACACGCCGTCGTCGTCACGGCGCACCACGCCGCGCAGCTCGAAGTCGCGCATGGTCTTGTTGACCACCTCGCGCGACAGCCCGGCGTACGAGGCGATCACCGATTGCGTGATGCGCTTGTCATAGCCTTGCTCGCCTGCCGGCGCGAGCCGCGTGAGCTGCTGCAGTACGCGAAGCACGGAGTCTTCCGCCGTCAGCACGGAGATGCGATGGAACTGGCCGCGCAAGGTGCTCATGCGCTTCATCGCGAGCCCCAGCAGGCCGAGCGCCACTTCCGGATGCCTGGTGCAGAGGCTGCGCATCTCTCCGATCGGAATCAGATACACCGACGAGGGCAGTGCGGCAATCAAGGTCTTCTTAGAGCAGTAGCTGTCTTCCTGCATCGACAGATGGAAAAAGAAGTCGTTCGGACCGATGAACTCCGTGGTCATTTCCGCGTCGCCTCGCTGATTCAACGAGACCACGCGCAGCAGGCCGCTCGCCACGCAGTAGATCTGGTCGGTTGAATCGCCGGCTGCAAGCACGACTTCATTGCGCTTGTAGGAATGCAGGCGGGTGGATTCGCCGAGCTTGGTGCGCTCCGCCAGCGGCAGACTCGCCATCAGGGGATGTAGGTACATCATCGAATGGTGCTTCCCAAGGCCGCTTCGAGGGAACACACAAACATGGGAGGCCGTGCATGCGATGCGCTCAGGCGGCACGCGCAAATGTATGCATGACATGCACCGCATGCGCGTCGCGCCGCAGCAGGCCGCGCTGCTCCATGTCGCGCATGGTCTTGTTGACCACCTCGCGCGACAGGCCCGAGTAGGAGGCGATCATCGATTGCGAGATGCGCTTGTCGTAGCCGCCCTCGCGCACCGGTGCAAGCTGGGTGAGCTGGTGGAGCACGCGATGGACCCGCTCTTCCGAAGGCAGCGTGGACACGCGCCGCATCTGCCCGCTCAGCATGCCCATGCGGCTCACGACGAGGCCCAGCAGCGCCACCGCGACTTCGGGATGGCGCGCGCACAGCTCGCGCATGGCCATCACCGGCACGAGGTACACCGACGAAGGCAGGACCGCCACCAGCGACTGCTCTGCGCGGTAGCGGTCTTCGCCAACCGGCAGATCGAAGAAGCCCTCGGGCCGGATGAACTCGCTCGTGACCTCGGGCCTGTCGCCGCACTCGGGCGTGACCACGCGCAGCAGCCCTGTCGCCACGCAGTAGAGCTGGTCGGTCGATGCGCCGGCTTCGAGCACGGTCTGGTTGCGCTTGAAATGCGACAGCCGGCACAGCCGGGCGAACGACGCACGCTCCGCCGCCGGCAGGCTGGCTGTCAGGGGATGCAGATACATGGACGCGCATGATTCGCGAAAGCGCGCGCCGCGTCTTCTCAATGCGCGCAGGCGCCCCATGCTGCCGTGCCAGTTGCTCAGCGATCCGTGTGGCGGCCTTTCTCCCGTGCATCGTTGGGCGTCATGCCGTAGGCCGCACGGAACGCGCGATAGAAGGTCGCGATGCTGTCGAAGCCGCAACGGTAGGCGATGTCGGTGACCGAACGCGCCGGCTGCGCCACCAGCATGCGCGATGCATCGGCCAGCCGCATCGCAGTGAGCGTGCGCGCGAAGGATTGCCCTGTCGGCTCGAACAGCACATGCACCTGCCGCAGCGAGATGCCCAGCTCGCGCGCCACAGCACCAGGCGACAGTCCCGGCTGCCGAAGGTCGCGCGAAAGGATGCCCCGTGCCGCATGCAGCAGGCCGCTGCGAAGCGCAGCGCGGCTCTCCGGCAGGCCCGGTGCGAGCCGGCCGCGCGACACCAGGGCCAATCGCACGATGTGCGCCACTTCGGCGTGCGGATCGGGAATGTCGGCCGGTCTCGTGGTCAGCGCATGCAAGAGCGCCATCAACGGTCGCGCGGCCGGCAGGCTCCTGTCGAGCGGCGTGGCGAACAGGTCCTCGGCCTCGGCCCCAAGCAGCAGTTCGTGCGTGAGCGGGATGCGCAGGGTGCGGAAGTCGAAGCCGTCGGAGCGCTCCGGCACGCCGGCATAAGGCAGGTCGGAATGATTGACGAGCAGGTCGCCCTCGCGCACGCGCTGCGGCGGCGCACGGCCCACGCCGATCCACCCCGGGCCGCGCACCTGCAGCCCGATGCACAGGCTGCGCCCCGCGACACGCGCGATGTCGGACGGTGTGCGACTCACGCGGTAGGAGGACGCGCGCAGCTCCGACACGGTGGCCGTGCCGACCGCCACCGCGGCGAACCGGCCCTCGAACTTGTCGCGCCGCGCGCGGTCGAGTTCGATGGTCACGCCGAACAGATGCCGCCCACGCACCTCGCACCAGTGGTCGAAGCGGTCCTGGGGTCGGATGTCGTCTGTGGTGAAGTTCAGCATGGCCGTCGGCGCCTGGGGCGCGATATTGCCAGATTAATTACTTCTTCGTACATCCGAGTGGAGCAGTACGGACCGCGTCCGCGGGGCTTTCCAGGGGTCGTGATCGGCCAGACTGCATTCGAACGCGGTAGCGCTGGAGCCGATCCACGAGCTTCGGACTCTTTGCACCGGAATGTGATCCACAGCACATCCGGGCCGATATAGCGAGTGCGCCGGAGCGAGGCGATTAATACCATCGACTTCGCTCGGTAGCGCCAAGGACAACGGTCCGGAAGCCGTCGGGCCCATACAGCCTCCCCTTCCACTTTCCATGATGCAGTCCGTTCACGCTCCAGAGGATTTCTCCATGCCCGTGCACGCCGGCCGCTCCGCTCATGCGATGGCGGTGGCCGGTGCCCTGTGCGAGTTGTTCACCCAGGCCAGCGAAGTGCAGCTCGCGTTCCTGCTGCGCTCCATCGAGACGGGCGACGCGCCGGCCGCAGCACGTGCGGCGCAGGGCATCCTCGGCGCCATCGCGTCTTCCGCTGCGGGCTGCAAGCCGACGCCCGATGCGCTCACCTCGCCGCTGTCGTCGCGCGAGCTCAAGGTGCTGTGCATGATCGCCGGCGGCTCCACCAATCGCGAGATCGCCGATGCGACCCACCGCTCGATCAACACCATCGAGGCGCAGGTGAAGAGCATGTACCGCAAGCTCGGTGTGCGCTCGCGCACGCAGGCCGTGCGGGAGGCGATGCAAAGGGGCCTGCTGATGTGGCGCGACAAGGATGCGCAGGTGGCCGTGGGTCGCGCGGAGATTCCCGCAACCTGCTGAGGCCAGCGGCTTCTCGGACAGGCAGGCTATATTGCCCGCTGGTCCAACAACGAGAGAGAAGCCAACATGGCAAAAGCCTATTGGGTCAGCGCCTATCGCGCCATCAAGGATGCGGACAAGCTCGCAGCCTACGCAAAGCTGGCAGGTCCGGCGATCACGGCAGGAGGCGGACGCTTCCTCGCGCGCGGCCTGCCTGCCAAGGTCTACGAGTCCGGCCTGTCCGAACGCACCGTGCTGATCGAGTTCGACAGCCTCGAGAAGGCCACCGCCACGCACGACAGCCCCGAATACAAGGCCGCGCTCGATGCACTGGGCGATGGCGCCGAGCGCGACCTGCGGATCATCGAAGGGGTTTGAAAGCCCATTGAAAGCATGTTGAAAGACCCGGGCCTCGCCTGCACGAGGCCCGTGCGCGCAGCGTCCATTCTTCCTTCGCATCAGCCACCATGGCCCACCTCCCAGCCTCCGCATCCGACGAGGACCTGATCCATTTCGCAGACGAATGGGCCAGCCTGCTGGAGGCGGAAGACTACGCGGCGGCCTTCGCGTTCACTGCGCACGAGCCATCGATGAGATGGACGCCGGAACTGATACGCGAGGTCATCAAGTCGTACGGCGAATGCAGCGCCAGCCAGAAGGTCACACTGCACGGCAAGCCCACCGACATCTCCCAGCGCAAGGAAGTGAGCCGCTGGCACGAAGACGGCAGCAGCGGCATCGGCGAGATCTGGTACGACCTGAACATCGACGGCCATGCCTCCGACCTCACCGCGACCTTCCACGTCGAACAGGGCGCCGACGGGCTCACGGTGCGGCTGAACGACATCCACGTCATGTAGCGCCGCCGCCGGCTGCGGCCGCAGCGTGGATGCCTGACACACCGACACACACCACCCCCGCCTCTCCTCAGCATGAAACTGCCGACCTACGACCGAGACGCGGCGCGCGCCCTGATCAAGGAAAAAGCCGACGCACCTTTCTCCGCCTTCGATGTCGCCAGCCGCGCGCATCAGCGCCAGGACAGGAAACTCCACGCGGAGGCCGCCCTGCTCTTCTGCCTCGCGACCGAAAGGGCCGAGGCCGAGCACCGCTCGGATCAGTCCAAGCCCAACCAGGCGATGAACCATCTGGTGCGCGCAGGCATCGCCTTCAATCGCGCGGCGCAGGCCGAGACCGCGGAACCCTTGCTGCGCCAGGCCATCGCCTTCGACTGGGCCGGCCACGGGCTGGCGCAGGACAGCCACATGGTGGAATGGGGCTTCTTCCAGCTGCTGCTGAACGCCCGCGGCGAATCCGAGCGCTTCGCGCAGCTCTTCGATGAGGCCGTGGCGCGGTGCGCCGAGATCGGCAGGGACTACACGGCCATCCATCCGCACCAGGAGGAGCTCCTGGAGATCGCCATCGGCATCGGTCACCGCCCCATCGTCGAGCGGCTCGCCGCAAGGATCGCGGATCGACGGCCGTCCAAGAAGACGGTCAAGGAGCTGCTGGCACGGGCAAAGGCCTTGCTCGCCGCTCCTGCCTGATCACCGCCAATCGAAAGAAGGGAGATCGAAGGACATGACGATCAAGCGAATGGACAACGTCCTCATCGTGGTCGACGACCTCGAGGCAGTGAAGGCATTCTTCCTCGAACTCGGCCTCGAGCTCGAGGGCCAGACCACGGTCGAGGGGCCCTCCGTCGGAAGCCTCATCGGGCTCGCGGACGTGCGCGCCACCCTGGCCATGCTGCGCACGCCCGATGGTCAGGGCATCGAGCTCGACAAGTTCCACACGCCCGACGCGATCAGGTTCGGACCGGTGGATGCGCCGGTGAACACGCTTGGCCTGCGCCGCATCATGTTCGCCGTCGACGGCCTCGACGCCGTCCTCGCGCGCATGCAGGCGCATGGCGCCGAACTCATCGGCCAGATGCAGTACGGGCAGTCGTACCGGCTCGCCTACATTCGCGGTCCCGAGGGCATCATGGTCGGGCTGGCCGAGCAGTTGGGCTGAGAGACGCTCGCCGTTCAGGCGAGCCACTCATCTCCTGCGAGACGCATACTCGACGCAAGACTTCTTCGCAAGCGAAGCCAAGCGCTGCATCCATACGCCCCAAGTCCAGCCTGCACCTGCAAGCCGGACTTTCCGATGCACTTCAAGGCGCCGGCGTGAGCTTGAAGATCTTGTTGCCGTGCGAGGCCCCCACGTACACGGTGCCATCGCCGGCCACCGCCACGCCGATGGGGAAGTTGAAGCTCAGTGCCGCGCCGGTGCTGTCGCGCAGCGTGCTGATCTCGCCAGAGGGCGCGACCACTCGCGCCACGCCGTCCCAGGCGTGGGTCAGGAAGACGTTGTTGCTCGCGTCCACCGTCACGCCGTAGGTGTAGCCGATCTTGGCCGGCGTGGCTGCCGTTCCGTCGGCAAGGCCGGAGGTGGCGTTGGTGCAATCGCCCAGCAGCGTGCTCACTTCGGCGGTGGCCACGTCGATCTTGCGCAGGCACAGGCTGTCGGTGTCCGTGTCGTAGAGCGTGCGTCCGTCGCGGCTGATCGCCAGGCCCTGCGGGCGGGCGAACTGTGCGGCGGTGCCGACTCCGTCGAGATAGGCCTGCGTACCGTCACCGGCGAGCGTCGTGGTGGTGCCGTCAGCTGCCACCTTGCGCACGCGCTTGTTCTCGAGGTCCGCCACGAACAGGTTTCCTGCGCCGTCCAGCGCGATGCTGGCGGGGGTGTTGAACAACGGAGCCGAAGGACTGTCTGCATAGCCGCTGCTGCCGGAGCCCACCCAGGTCGTGAACGTGGTCGCGTTGGGAGCGATCTTGTTGATGCGATGCCGCTCGCTCACATACAGGGTTCCATCGGCCGCGAGTGCCAGGCCGAACGGCGCATTCATGCTCGAGACAGGTACCACTTCGGCACCGTTGCCGCTGGCCGTGTCGATCCTGTAGACCGCACCGTTGCCGCCCATGGCCACGTAGAGATTCGCGCCGCTGGAGTCCAGCACCATCTGATAGGGACTGCTGTAGGTCACGCCCGTGGTCGCCAGCACGGTCGCGACCCAGGGCTTGACCGTAAGCGTCGCAGCCTGGCTGGTCACGCTGCTATCGGCGCCGCTCACGCGCACGCGAAGCTTCTGACCACTGTCGGCGAGCTGATTGGCTGCAGTGGTGAAGCTGTCGCTCGTGGCGCCGGAAACATCGGTCCAGCTGCTGCCGCCATCGACGCTGCGCTGCCATTGGTAGGCCGTCGCGCGCACCGCCTGCACCTTCAACGTGGCGGCCACGCCCTGGCCGATGGTGATATCCGACGGCTGCGTGGTGATGGCGACCGCGGTTTCCTCGGGCGCAGGTGCAGGTGCGGGTGGCGGCGTTCCTTGCGACGCAGGCGCAGGGGCCGGCGCAGGAGCGACGGCGAACCCGGGGAAGCCACCGCCGCCTCCCCCACCGCCGCCGCAGGCGGCCAGCAGGAGATTCGTCATGAGAAGTGCAACGGGTGCACGCCATGCGCGGGAAGCTGTACGTGTGGAATTCATGATGGGCCTTCCTTTTTTCAAAGTGGAGTGAACGAGAAGGCTCCACGGTATGGAAGGCAACACCCCCGATCCAGTGTCGAAGGTCATCGCAAAGCAGCAAAAAATTCATGCTCACGAGCGCATGCCGGCGGGTGCCTTGTCGAGCTGTGCCATCGATGCGAGTGCCTGCAGCAGCCTGTCGGCAGCCACCGGCTTGAGCAGGACCTGCAGCCCGGAGTCGCGCATCTGCTGCTGCCGCTGCGGCGCGGTTTCGCCGGTGATCAGCATCACGTGCAGACCGGGTCCGAAGCGTGCGCGCAGACGCTGCGCCGCGGCCAATCCGTCGGCGCCTTCTGCCAGCCGCACATCGCAAAGCAGCACCTCGACGGGCGAGCTCCCTTCCGCGGCGTGCGCCAGCACGGCCTCGGCCTCTGCTTCGCCGGACACCGCGTCGATGGCCACGCCATGGGCATGCAGCAGCCCCGAGACGGCCTGTCGTATCGCGGCCTCGTCGTCGAGGAGCAGCACACGCCGAGGCAGCGGCAAGGCGGTACCCGGGCGAGCCGTCGCCTGCACAACGCCCAGGGCCGACACCGCGGGAAGCACCAGCCGAAAGCAACTGCCCCGCCCCGAGCGCGAACGCACCTGCAGCGGATGCCCCAAAAGGCGCGAGAGCCGCTGCACGATCGACAGCCCGATGCCAAGGCCTCTCGCCCGATCGCGCCCCGGGTTACCGATCTGATAGAACTCGTCGAAGATGCTGCCGAGGTGCTCATCGGCAATGCCGATGCCGGTGTCGCGCACGTCGATCCACACCAGAGGCCCGCGTGCACGCGCGGCCACCACCACGCCGCCGCGCTGCGTGTACTTGAGCGCGTTGTCCACCAGGTTGGACAACAGCCGCTGCAGCAGCTGTGGATCGCTCAGCACCCAGCAAGGCGTGGCGCGCAGCCGAAGCTGCAGCTCCCTGTCGGCCGCCTGCGCCGCGAACACATTGTTGAGCGCGAGGAACAACGGGTTGAGTTCCACCGGCCGTATCTGCGGTGCCACCTCGCCGGCATCCAGCCGCGAGATGTCGAGGAGCGTGTCGAGCGAATCGCCGAGCGTTCCGACCGCATCCATCAGCCGCGCGGCGTGATCCCAGTCCTCGCTGCCGCGAAGCTTCTTCTCGATGACCGCGCCGAACAGCGCGATCGCGTGCATGGGCTGGCGCAGGTCGTGGCTCGCCGCAGCGAGAAAGCGCGTCTTCTCCTCGCTGGCGCGCTGCGTGGCGGCGATCTGGAGGCTGAGCTGCTCGGCCAGCGCCTCCTTCTCGAAGCGCATGGTCAACGAAGCGGTCAGCAGCCTGTGGTGCTGCAGCGCGAACATGATCATCACGCACATGTAGAGCAGGCAGCCGCTTGCCAGGAACAGATGCGTGCTGTCTCCGCGCCAGGCCAGTGCCAGAGTGAGGCTTGCCATGCTCGGCACGATGAAGCGCGGAATGTTCCGCTTGAGCACGGCCAGCGACAGCGCACCGCCCGCACAGCCGCCCATCATCATCACGATCACCATGACCCACAGACCCAGGTGGCGCCCCGGCGGCACGCACAGCCACGGAGCGAGTCCCCAGACGCAGGAGCGCAGCAGCACATTGCGCGCATTGAAGCGCGCCCAGTACTCGGGGTGATCGGCCGCGTCGGGACTGCGCCGATAGCGCCGGTACGCACGCCGCAGCGTCAACGCCAGGTGCAGCGCCATCCAAAGCAGCACCTGCCAGCGCCACGTGGACAGGAACAGCGCGATGCCCAGCGACTGCGCCGTGAGAAGGTCCGCCAGATAGGCCCCTGGCGCATTGGCATGGACCGAGGCCACCTGCTCGCGCAGCACGCGCTGGGCGAGTTCCGGCGATTGAGGGTCATTCATCGCCGGCATGCGGACAGCCATCCAGAGAGCCGCATCGCGCGATTCGATCGCGTCCCTTACCGCAGGCTGCTGATGAGCTGCGCGCGCGAGCGCATGCCGAACAGCAGCAACAGCGTGGACACGTGGTTCTTGACCGTTCCCTCGGTCAGGTGCGAGAGCTGCGCGATCTCCTTGTTCGACTTGCCGGACAGCACCCAGTCGAGGATCTCGACCTGGCGCGCATTGAGCTGCGGCTGCGGCTCGGCCATCGCGGGCACGGCGTGAGGTGCAGCAACCGGTGAAGCGGTCGACAAGCCCGGCTGCGCGACCAGATCGTTGTCACGCACGTAGCGCAACACCTCGCCCAGGTGCCCCGTCTTGGGCAGGAAGGCCTGCGCCCCGAGCGCCGTCACTCCCTGCATCAACGCCTGGCTGTCCTTGCCAGAGAGCACCACCACACGCGATGCAGGAAACGCGCGCCTGAAACGGACCAGCGTATCGAGCCCCTGGGAGTCGGGAAGATCGAGATCGAGCAGCACCAGCAGATGCGAAGAAAGATAGAACTCGTACAGCCGCAACGCGTCCGCCAGGCTGCGCGCCTCGTGCACCGGCACGCTCGCAGTCTCCGCAAGCAACAGCGCCCGCAGGCCCAGCCGCACCAGCTCATGGTCGTCGACCACCAGGATGCCCCGTGCCGGTATGGTCACGCCGGCCTCGCTGCGCGACGGCGCAACATGCAGTGGCAGTGGTGCGGCATTGACCATGGTGCGGGCATCTTAGTGCTCGTGATTGCGATCCCGAAATGACCAAAGTCATGAGGAGGCAGCTGTTTTGCAAGGCGGTGATGTGCTCGACCGAAGGTTCAAGCATCCACACGAAGCCGGATGTCGAGCGCTTTCGATGCCCTTCTACATTGCATCTTCGAATGAAGCGCCCGGCTGCGTAGTACTCGCTCCATCGAGCTCGAATACCTCGCAAGCTGGAGGGCATAGACAGGATGGCATACGCCTTATGGACGCCTCATCGCATGGCGTATGACGTCCTTGTCTGGTCGCCGCGGGGGCCAGTCTTCGTCTTCATCGGTTCCCCCATGGACTGTGCGGTGTCGAAGGCAAGCAGCCGATCGCCACATGGCAAGATCGATTCACACGCCGCCGCATCGATCCAGCAGGCGAATCAACCGGAAAGCATCAATGAAGCTCGGCTACACCATCATCTACGTCCCCAGTGTCGAAGACTCGCTGCGGTTCTTCGAGCAGGCATTCGGCTTCTCTAGGCGCTTCCTGCATGAATCGGGAACGTATGGCGAGCTGGAAAGCGGCGAGACCACGCTCGCGTTCGCGGCACACGAGCTTGCATCGATGAACTTCAATGGCGGTCACGTTGCCGCGTCGGAATCGGAGAAGCCGCTGGGGATGGAGTTGGGTCTTGTCACCGACGACGTTGCAGCTGCGCATTCGCGGGCACTGGCTGCCGGCGCTGCAGAGCTGGCACCGCCTCGTGCCAAGCCTTGGGGGCAAATAGTGTCGTATGTGCGCTGTCCGGATGGGGCGCTGGTGGAGCTTTGTTCGCCGGTCGGTGCCTGAGGTCACAGGGCCTCTTCCGCGCCCGGCGCAGACATACGCACCCATGACAAGCTCGCGGCGCGCATCAGGGCGTACATTCAGTTGAATAAAGACCCACTCCTCGTGAACAGCTCAAATCCGTACTACGCCAAGAACTACGATGTGTATGCATTGCTTGGTGCGCCAAACTTGCTCCCCTGGCAATGGGAGGTATGGATGAAGATCGAGCCGTTGCTCGCGCCATTTGTCTCTTCCGACCGAGGAAATCCGACAGTCCGGTCAAGCCAGACCTCAGGTGTGGGAAAGGAATCTAGATCGATCGCTTTCGGAAAGATGGGCTGGGACTCGAAGTCGCATTTGCGTTGGACGCACGGGTCACCCTCCGGTGCCCTTGAGCCAAGTCTTCGGAGATTCCTTGGAATGGAAGCATGGACACCATCGTGGACGGTGTGCGTGAAAGAGCACGAGGCGCCGGACTTCTACTTCCATCTGCTTCGGGCGCCTCACGTACAACATGGAATTGAGCCTCTGTTCGGTTCCGTGTTGGTGGTCGCGCTGACAGCTGGCGCTCCCGTTGCGCGCAGAGACGACCTCCGGTCCGCAATGACCGCCATCGCGACGCTGCTCCAAAGTCCCCTCGCGGTTTGCAAACGTCGAGCCTGGGGTATCGCATCAGGCTCGACGGGAGGCTTTCGCGACGCGGTGCAGGACCTCGGTGTTGGCCGCGGATTGTTCAGGGAGGAGGACCCTCATGCGAAGCCGATCAGCCTCGAAACTTTTTCTGAGCAATGGAGCCTGCTTCAAGCTTGAACGAGGATGGAGGCTTGACGACCTGAGGGCCGATCAGATGCAGGCGATCGTCCGGGGCTCCCGCAGAGGAGTTTGCATTGTCAGCGCGATTTCTTCGCGGGGCGCGTGAATGGCTAAGAGTCTGGCTACAGTCGGCCGGGAGAACTGCGCCGGACGGACAACCGACAACAGGCTGGTCACCACCGGCACGCGGTTCACCAAGCGTGTGGACGACGCATTCATCGATCCGGACCTCTTGCACCGATCAGATCGCGCACGGCAATGGCCAGCACCAAAAGCCCCAAACCGGCGGCAGTCAGAGTTGCCGCCGTGTAAAAGCCGATCAGGGCCCAGTAAATGACGGGCTGCTCTGCTGCAAGGATGTCAGGTCCTTTGCGGTTGTTGAGCACCCCAGTGCGCAGGCTTTCCACCACCTCGCTCGCGCCCATAAGGCACCCCCAGCCGATGAATGTCGCGACGGCGAGAGCCACCATCGACTGTAGCCACGGCCGCCGGCGGCTCGGGGCATCCGGACGGCTTGTCACGTCCTTGCTGCGTTCGCAAAGGCCAAGCGATTCCCGAAGGAATGCCGCACTGTCATCTCGCGCGTGCTGCAAGTCACGAGGCTGATGGTTCGGGGTAATGTCTTAGGCATGGCAGTTCGCTGATGCTCGCGGGCGAACGACTTTACTTGAATGTCCTCCTTCGGATTTGGCGACTGGCAGCTTCGGGCCGAGGCTGTGTAAAAACGCTGCCGTCATGCTGATCTCTTGAAAGTCGACCTCTCAGATCGCGCCACGATCGACGATTGAGGCTTAAGGAATGGTTTGACCACCCACGAAAACACGAGCGCCACACGTTTTCACACAGCCTCGGCCCACAGCAGAAATTGGAGCGCGTGAATTTGCTGTCCTGGAGCAGACAAAAATCGAGAGAGAGCTTGCAGGGATGCCCCCGCAGGCCTAGTCGTTACGCTGGTGCTCGTCGCCAGTCTCGAAGAACGCGTTGATGTACGCATCCGGCTCAAGGTCGCTCTCGCGCAACAGAGAGAAGACCTCGACGCCCGACGCCGCAACGGGATCAACGAGCCAATAGGACTGGCAAACGTCAAGGAAGGTCGAGTCTTCCCCTGCATAGGCTTTCGCCTCGCGTTCCGCCATCTCTATGGCCTCGTCTGCGGACTCGGCTTGCCACAACGTGATGCGCTCCTCGTATAGATGAGCCTTCTTCTGTCCGTCTCGAGGTTCCCACTCGAACAGGCAGCGCGTTGAATAGGATTCCATGGGCAGCCTTCACGATTGTTAAGGTGGTCTTCTGGATAGCCTACCTGAAAGCCGTCGTGCACGAACTTCCGCTCCTGGCCAAATCTTGCCATGTCTGTGGATGTGAGAATGTGCACGCGGAGCCACACTGCACCGTGCTACTTAGGCACAGTTCGTCTTGGCGGCTTAGTTGCCGTTTCCACTTCCTTGCAGAACGTCGCCATTGCGTCAGTGAGCCAACTCCGACCCATCGTAGTGAACTCATCGCTCGCACAAGCTTGTTCGCGGGCGGCAGTGAGAACCTCAAAAAGCTGATCGACAGGCAGATCGGCTTCACTCAGGTTTACGACCTTGCCTCCCCAGTACTCTGCTAGCTCGCATGCAAGTAGCTGTGATACCGGATCGCCGACCCCATAGCGCTCAGCTGCAATCGATGCCGCCCTCCCGAGGATGTCGTGGACCGCGGCGTTAGTCCCCCAGCAAATGTGGTCGTAGAAGGCAAGTGCTGAAGACATGGGAAATCTTGTCTAGATGTCTGTTTTTGGCCGGGCTCAGTCAGTCTTCGCCCCGCTCCGAAGTAGCGCCAGTTTGAGGCGTTTGATAAGTCTTCCCCACATCGACTGACTCTTCGGAGTCTGCATTTTTCACGCCCCTTTGTTGAATCAAAGAACTGAACTCTGCTGAAGAGCGACTGCATCTGGCCGAGACGCGTCACGCATCTTCGAGTTCAGCATCTTGGCCTACCTGAAGTCTAGGCAAATCGTTGGCAGTGGCGAGCACGAACGTGAAGACCGTAATGTCCGGCTGCCCGTCCGTGGTCAGCGCCCGAGGTTGGGATAGGTAAGGCTTGATGGGCACCCCACCCAAGCGAGACCTCTCAGAGACAGCGAACTCACCCGGTTCGAGCTGTCGCGCAAAGAGCGACACAGGACGCTGCTGGTGAAAGATGTGTTCGATGCGAAATTTCATCTCGTGCCCCGGGAACGGCTGCTTTTAAGCACATTCTGCCCCGACCACGAAGGTCTGGTCCTGGCCAGCCGCAGCCAAGCAGATCGTTGGAGCAATAGGCCTGTTGCGTTCCCTCGCGCTTCTCTGAAGCCGACGTTCGCCAACAGATGTGCGCCGACAGCCTACTGCGAAGCGGCCAGAAATTTTTCGATCAAACCGACCGTGGCGCCGGTGCTCTCCTCCATCAACCAGTGCCCTGCGCCCGGTACGACTTCCCCGCGCACATTGATTGCCGCGTTGCGCATGACGATCGCCATGTTCTCGCCGAAGGATTTCTCTCCGCCGATGGCGAGCACCGGCATGGGGAGCTTGGTCTTGGCGAACGCGATGTTGTCGGCGACGTCGCTCTTGGCGATGGTATTGAACTGAGCGAAGGCGGCGCGCATCGCGCCCGGCTGCGCGTAGAGCTTGGTGTAGTGGCGCCGCGTTGCCTCGTCGATTTTCGAGGGCGTGCCGGCGAACTCGTTCCAGAACCGGTCGAGATAGATGCGCTCCCTGCCGGCCACCAGTCGCTCGAAATCGCGGCCGCCGGCATTGAAGTGCCATAGCGCCGGCCACAGGATGATCTGGTCCCATGGAGCGATGCCGGGCACCGGTGCGTCCATCACGACGAGCTTGTCGACTTTGTCGGAGTAGCTCGCCGCATACGCATACGCGACCATCGTGCCGATGTCATGGCCGACGACGGCGGTGTTATCTTGCTTCAGTGCAGTCACGACCGCGCGGATGTCTACAGCCTGCGATTTCTTGTCGTAGCCACTGGCGGCCTTTGACGATTTCCCCATACCGCGGAGGTCTGGGACGATCACCAGGTGCGTCTTTGCCAGCTCTTGCGCCAGCGGGGCCCACATGTCGCCCGTGTCGCCGAATCCATGAATGAGCACCACGGCGGGACCAGCACCGCCGGAGCGGACGAAGATGCTTGCGCCATCCGCCGTGGTGACGGTCCGGGTCTTGAAGCTGCTCGGGAAGGTCGGCTGTGCTGCCGCATTCGCAATGCAGAGCACGGCAGTCAACAGCGCGAGCACGAGCGCGAAGCGATTCTTCATATCGGAACTCCACTTTGAGGGACCAGACCGGCGCGGCGTATTCTGAGGCTTTATCGCAAAGGGAGCTAGCTATAGATAGTTGGCTCCTGTCGGGCCGCGAACCCGCAGCCCGCAGACCAGCAATCAACCGCCAGCCCCAGGCGCCCCACGCCGCCTCTTCTCGCTCATCTGAAACAGATCTCCAGCCTTGCGCGCCATCTCGGCCGCAAGCCAAAGCAGATTGTTGAGTTGCCGAGGCCCATCACCGCTGCACCAGTCGATCTCTTCACCATGGCAGACCCACAGGAGAGCTTCGAGCTGAGTAAGGGTGTTTTCGAGAAGATCCGCCGGGTCTTGTTGGGCGGTTTCTGCGGAAGCTACCGGCGTAGTTGGCCGGGCTATAGTCTTGGTAGCCATTTTTGTGCGTTTCCTCCAAGGTAGTTGCACGAACTTGGTTAGACGGCCGGGGTGCTCGTTACACCCTGGCCGTCGCCTTTTGATACCTCGCATCTGCATCAGTGCTTTCGCACCGACGACCTGCCGCGAGGCAAGCAGCCTTCAAACATCTGAGTGACTCGGGTGTGTTGCGCCTTTCTGATCCCCTTGGTGGGGTGTCGAGTGACAGGGGCATTCACTCTAGAGAAGAAGCCGGCCAAGTAGCTGCTGCAGCAGCACGAAGTCGCACAGACTGCCAACAAATGCAGCTTCAGCACTGCCCTCTGCACAGACCTCGCGAGTCCACACACAGGCTCCCAAACGCTCACGCAGATGGGGTGCCTTGCGCAGCGAAATAAAGGAGGAGGCCAAAGGCCGGGGGGACATTCGCGGAGCAAGGTACCCCGTCGGCGTGAGCGTCGCCCCGAACGCCCCCGAAGCCGAGCCAGAGCCTCACGACATCCCGCGCGCCAGCAGGTGATCCACCAGCCTCCGCTGCGGAAAGCTCAACGCCTCCTGCCGCGTGCACAGGTACATCCGCCGCGAGGCCCACGCGTCGGTGAGATTGATGAAGCGCAGCTTCATCTCCTTGCGATAGGCCACTGCAGCGCCTTCGGGCAGGATGCCCACGCCCATGCCCGCTTCGATCATCCGGCACACGGCCTCGAAGCTCTTCACGCGCACGCGCAGGCGCAGCACCTTGCGTGCGCTCATCGCGGCGTCTTCCATGGTGCGGGAGATGGCGGAGTCGTCTTCCAGGCCGACGAAGTCGTAGTCGAGCAGTTCCTCGAACGACACCTCGCGGCCGCGCCACGGATGCTTCTGGCGCACGATGGCCACGAGCCGGTCGGTGCGGTAGGGAATGAAGTGCAGCGCCGGGTCGGCCGCCTCGCTGGTGATGACGCCGACGTCGGCCTGCCGGTCGCGGATGGCCTGCACGATGTAGACGCTGCGGTGCTCTTCGACGCTCACGCGGATCTCCGGGTAGCGCTGGCGGAAGCTCGCCACGTCGTCGGGCAGGAACTGGCCCATGGCCGATGCGTTGGCATGCAGCCTCACGCGGCCGGTGGCGCCCTGCGCGTAGTCCGAGAGGTCGGCGCGCATGCGGTCGACGTCGCGCAGGATCTGCCGCGCATGCATGGCCAGCGACTCGCCGGCGCCGGTCGGCGTCACGCCCTTCGAGCTGCGGTTGAGCAGCGCCACGCCCAGCTGCTCTTCGAGGATGGCGAGGCGGCGGCTGGCGGCCGACAGCACCATGTGGCTCTCGGCTGCGGCCTTCGACAGGCTGCCGTGCTCAATGGCGCGAAGAAAGAGCGCCAGCGAATCGAGGTCGGGTCTCATGGGGTGCGGGAGAGGTCTGCAAGGCCGACATTGTCGGGCCGGCGGGAGCCGCAGCCTCCTCCGAAATACTTTCGGAGGATTGCACCTGCAGAAGACAGATCTTCCGGAATGGATCGCTCTTTGCCAAAACGAAGAAGCACTTTCCGTGGACGAGGCGGAAGAATCGTTGCTGTCCCGGCGTCTACCCCGCCGGGGCGTTCCGCGAGCCGGCCCTCTACCGGGGCCATGCCCGCATTCCGACGAGTCCTACCCGGAGTCCTTTTCAGTCATGGCATCCCACGAACTGGCCAGCGTTGCGCTGGACGACAAATACACGGCCACCGAAGGCCGGATCTACCTCAGCGGCATCCAGGCACTGGTGCGCCTGATGCTCGTGCAGAAATGGCGCGACCAGAAGGCCGGGCTGAACACCGCAGGCTTCGTCTCGGGCTACCGCGGCTCGCCGCTGGGCGGCCTGGACGAAGCGCTGTGGAAGGCGCAGCCGCAGCTCGAAGCCAACGCCGTGAAGTTCTTGCCCGGCGTGAACGAGGAGCTGGCCGCCACCGCCGTCTGGGGCACGCAGCAGGTGCACCTGACGGGCGAGTCCGCCGTCGATGGCGTCTTCGCGATGTGGTACGGCAAGGCGCCGGGCGTGGACCGCTGCGGCGACGTATTCAAGCACATGAGCCACGCGGGCACCTCGCCCCACGGGGGGGTGCTGCTGGTGGCGGGCGACGACCATGGCGCGTCTTCGTCCACGCTGCCGAACCAGAGCGACCACCTGTTCGCCGCGTCGATGATCCCGATGCTCTATCCGCAGAGCGTGGAGGAGTACATCGAGCTCGGCCTGCACGGCTTCGCGATGTCGCGCTTCGCGGGGCTGCCGGTTGGCTTCAAGGCGCTGGCCGATACGGTGGAGTCTTCGGGCTCCATTCCGGCCGGCGTGCTCGACGTGCACACCCAGCTGCCTTCCGACTTCGTCTTCCCGCCCGGCGGCGTGCATGCGCGCCTGTCGACCGACACGCTCGGCGTGCAGGCGCGCAAGCAGGAAGCACTGATGCAGGACTACAAGATCTACGCCGCCATCGCCTATGCGCGCGCCAACCGGCTCAACCGCGTGACCATCGATTCGCCGAAGGCGCGCCTCGGCATCGTGGCTTCGGGCAAGTCGTACCGCGACGTGCTCGAAGCGCTGGAAGAATTGGGCATCGACGCCGACGAGGCGGCGCGCATCGGCATCAGGCTCTTCAAGGTGTCGATGCCGTGGCCGCTGGAGCCCGATTCGATCCGCGAATTCGCCGAAGGTCTTGAAGAGATCCTGGTGGTGGAAGAGAAGCGCCAGATCGTCGAGTACCAGCTCAAGGAGCATCTCTACAACTGGCGCGAGGACGTGCGCCCGCGCGTGATCGGCAAGTTCGACGAGCAGGGCGAATGGGGAGCGCATCCGCGCGGCAAGTGGCTGCTTCCGGCCACGGCCGATTTCTCGGTGGCGCAGATCGCGCGCGTGATCGCGGGGCGCGTGGCGCGCTTCCACACCAGCGACCGCATCCGCATGCGGCTCGCCATCCTCGACGCGAAGGACGTGGTCCTGGGCAAGGCCGTCGCCACGCCCTCGCGACCGGCCTGGTACTGCTCGGGCTGCCCGCACAACACCTCGACCAAGGTGCCCGAAGGCAGCCTCGCGCTCGCGGGCATCGGCTGCCACGTGATGGCCACCGCCATCTACCCCGAGCACAACCGCACGACCACGCACATGGGCGGCGAAGGCGCGCCGTGGCTGGGGCAGGCCTGGTTCTCCAAGCGCAGGCACGTGTTCGCGAACCTGGGCGACGGCACCTACTACCACTCGGGCTCGCTCGCCATCCGCGCGGCCGTGGCGGCGGGCGTGAACATCACCTACAAGATCCTCTACAACGACGCGGTGGCGATGACCGGCGGCCAGCCGGTGGACGGCCCCATCACCGTGCCGCGCATCGCGCACCAGATGGCGGCCGAGGGCGTGAAGCGCCTCGCGCTGGTGGCCGAAGACCCGTCGCGCTGGGCCGACCGCAGCGTGCTGCCGCCCGACCGGGATGGCTTCGTGCTCACCGTGCACCATCGCGACAGCATGGACGCGGTGCAGCGCGAGCTGCGCGAGTTCGAGGGCGTCTCGGTGCTGATCTACGACCAGGTGTGCGCCGCCGAGAAGCGCCGCCGCCGCAAGAAGGGCGAGTTCCCGCAGGCCGCGCGGCGCGTGTTCATCAACGACGCGGTGTGCGAAGGCTGCGGCGACTGCGGCGAGCAGTCGAACTGCACCGCCTTGCTGCCCAGGCAGACCGAGCTGGGCCTGAAGCGCGCGGTGGACCAGAGCGCCTGCAATGCCGACGAGTCGTGCATCAAGGGCTTCTGCCCCAGCTTCGTGACGGTCGAAGGCGTGAAGCCGCGCAGGCAGGCGCCGGTCGCCACCAAGGCCGCGGCCGAAGAAGGCTCGCTGCCGCAGCCGAAGCAGCTTGCGCTCGACGGCATGCACAACATCCTGATCACCGGCATCGGCGGCACGGGCGTCATCACCATCGGCGCGCTGATCGGCATGGCGGCGCACCTCGAGGGCAAGGGCGTGAGCGTGCTCGACATGACGGGCATGTCGCAGAAGAACGGCTCGGTGACCTCGCACGTGCGCATCGCGCGAGATGCGGCGCAGCTGAAGGCACAGCGCATTCCCACCGGCGAGGCCGACCTGATCCTGGGCTGCGACATGCTCACGGCCGGCGCGCCCGACGCCATCGCGCGGATGCGGCCGGGCCGCACCTATGCGCTGGTCAACACCTTCGAGCAGCCCACGGGCCATTTCGCGCAGCAGCCCGACTGGCAGTTCCCGGCCGCGCAGGTGCGCGCGCTCATCGAGGAATCGGTGGAGGGCCGCGCCGACTTCGTCGATGCGACTCAGCTGGCCACGCGGCTCATGGGCGACGCGATCGCGGCCAACCTGTTCCTGTTGGGCTTCGCCTTCCAGAAGGGCCATGTGCCGCTGTCGGCCGAGGCGCTGGACAAGGCCATCGAGATCAACGGCGTGGCGGTGAAGGCGAACCAGGCGGCATTCCGCTGGGGCCGCAAGGCGGCGCTCGACCTCGCGGCGGTGACGCGCGAGGCTTCGCCCCAGAAGGTCGTCGCGCTGCAGCGGCCGCAGGGCCTGGAGGCGCTGGTGAAGAGCCGCACCAAGTTCCTCGCGGCTTACCAGAACGCCGCGTATGCGCAGCGCTATGCCGAGCTGGTGGAGCGTGTGCGCGCGGTCGAACAGCGCGAGCGCGGCAGCGACGTGCTGGCGAAGGCGGTCGCCTCGGGCCTCTTCAAGCTCATGGCCTACAAGGACGAGTACGAGGTCGCGCGCCTGTACACCGACAAGGGCTTCATGGAAAAGCTGGGCGAGCAGTTCGAGGGCAAGCCGGTGCTGCGCTTCCACCTGGCGCCGCCGGTGCTGGGCCGACGCGACGCCGAGGGCCGCGCGCTCAAGACCAGCTTCGGGCCGTGGATGATGGGCGCCTTCCGCGTCCTCGCAGGGTTGCGCGGCCTGCGCGGCACCGCCTTCGACATCTTCGGCCGCACTGCCGAGCGGCGCATGGAGCGGCAGCTCATCGAGGACTACCGCGCGATGGTCGAGGACGTGATCGCGCGCTTCGGCGCCGTCGACTTCGACACCGCCCTGTCGCTGGCGCGGCTGCCGGAGCAGATCCGCGGCTTCGGGCATGTGAAGGAAGAAAGCGTGGTGTCGGCGCGGGTGCGCTGGGCGGCGCTCGCGAAGCAGCTCGACGCGCGAGCGGCGCCGCGAGCCGGGCAGCACACGACTGCGCAGGTGCAGCCGGTGGCGGCCTGAGCTGCAGGAGCGCCGGAGGGGCTGCCGGGCCCGTGCGGGAGGATCAGGGCAAAATCCTCCTCCCGCCGCCGGTCGGCCCCGCCCCTCCATGCCGCCCACCTCCCTGTCCACCCCCGTTCCCGGCCCGACGCACATGGCGCCGGCGCCCTCCCCGGCCCGCCAGCGCCGCCGGCATCGCGCCGTGGCCGCGTGGGTGGCCGCATGCGCGGTGGCGCTGCTGCTGATCGGCCTGGCCGGGCAGTGGGCGGCGAAGCGCGAATCGAACTTCCTGGCCGATTCGATACGCCGCGCCATGGAAGTCCACGTGCTCGGCCTGCGCGATGCCGCCGGCAAGTACAGCTACCTGCCCTTCACCGCCGGCCTTCATCCCGACGTGCTGGCGGCGCTGGCGCGCCCCAACGACATGGCCGCCAAGCAGCGCGCCAACCTCTACATCGAGCAGGTGAACCGGCAGGCGGGCTCCGACGCGCTATACCTGAGCGACATGCAGGGCCTCACGCTGGCGGCCAGCAACTGGGACACGCCGCAGAGCTTCGTCGGGCAGTCGTACGCCAACCGGCCCTACTTCATCGACGCGCGCTCGGGGCGCAACGGCCTGTTCTACGGCGTGGGTCAGACGACCGGCGAGCCGGGGCTCTTCATTTCATCGCCGGTGCGCGGCGAAGGCGGCGAGATAAGGGGCGTGGTGACGGTCAAGGTCAGCCTGCGCCAGGTGCAGGAGACCTGGAACTTCGCGCGCGACCCCATCCTGCTGAGCGACGCGCGCGGCGTCGTGTTCCTGAGCTCGGTGCCGGCGTGGATGTACCGCGCCTCGCGACCGCTGCAGGCCTCCGAACTCGAAGGCATGCGGCGCGAGCAGCAGTACGGCACGCACACCGCCTTTGGCGCGCTGCCGTGGAAGGTGGAGCGCGAGGAAGGCGAACTCGGCTACCTGGTGCGCACCAGCATCGG
Source organism: Variovorax sp. 22077 (assembly GCF_052044195.1). Taxonomy (NCBI): domain Bacteria; kingdom Pseudomonadati; phylum Pseudomonadota; class Betaproteobacteria; order Burkholderiales; family Comamonadaceae; genus Variovorax; species Variovorax sp. 22077. The sequence goes on along the minus strand of NZ_JBQEQC010000014.1, from coordinate 124,695 downwards.
CGGACGACCGCGCCAGTACCTCGCGGTGGACGAGCGCCTGCCCGACCTCGGCTGGACGCTGACCGTGATGACCGACCACGCCGAGGTCGCCAACGCGCGCGAGCGTGCCTGGATGCTGGGGCTGCTGTGCGCCGTCGTGCTGCTGCTGGCGGGCCTCTACTGGCAGCTGCGCGAGCGCCGCTTCGCCGAGCAGCGCGACGCACGGCGCGACCTGGAGCTGCGCGTGCGCGAGCGCACCCACGAGCTCGACGAAGCCCATGCCTTCCGCAAGGCGATGGAAGACTCGCTGCTGGTGGGCATGCGCGCGCGAGATCTGGAGGGCCGCATCATCTACGTGAACCCGGCCTTCTGCGAGATGACAGGCTACGGCGCCGACGAGCTGCTGGGCAAGCTGCCGCCCTACCCCTACTGGCACCCGAACGACGTGACGCAGCACTGGCGCCACTACGACGCCATGATGAGCGGACAGCCCGCGCGCTCGGGTTTCGAGTCGCGCCTGCGTCACCGCGACGGGCACGAGGTCATCACCATGGTCTACACCGCCGCGCTGATCGATGCCGACGGCAAGCACGCCGGCTGGATGAGTTCGGTGGTGGACATCACCGAGCAGAAGCGCGCCGAGCTGCGCCAGCGCCAGAACGACGAGCAGCTGCAGCACGCCCAGCGCCTCGCGAGCCTGGGCGAGATGGCTTCGACGCTGGCACATGAACTCAACCAGCCGCTGATGGCGCTGAGCAACTTCGCGAGCGCCGCCAAGGCCTTCGCCGAGCAGGGCAACCAGCAGCTGCTGGTGAGCAGCCTCGACGAGGCGGTGACGCAGGCCCAGCGCAGCGCCGAGATCGTGCGGCGCATCCGGGGCTTCGTGCGCCAGCGCACCGTGGGCACCGAGGAGTGCTCGGTGGCCGCGCTGGCCGGCAACGCCATCGCGCTGATGCAGGGCGAGATCCGCATGCGCCAGGCGCGCGCGGAGCTTCGCATTCCCGACGGTCTGCCCGAGGTGCGCGGCGACCGCGTGCTGCTGGAGCAGGTGCTGCTCAACCTGCTGTCGAACAGCCTGCACGCCATGCAGGCCGTGCCGCTCGAGCAGCGGCTGGTGGAGATCGAGGCGGAGCTGAAGGAAGGCCGCATGCACATCCATGTGGCCGACCGCGGCCCGGGCATCGATTCAGCCGTGGCCGACCAGGTGTTCTCGCCCTTCTTCACCACCAAGACCGGCGGACTGGGGCTGGGCCTGAACATCTGCCGCACCATCGTCGAGGCGCACCGGGGCCGCCTCACCTTCGCCGACCGTCCGGGCGGTGGCACCGTCTTCACCCTCGAGCTCGAAATATCGCCTCCGACATGACCAACAACACCGCCGCTGCCGCCAACAACCTGTGCATCGTGGACGACGACGAGGCCGTGCGCCGCTCGCTCGGGCTGCTGCTGCTGTCGCGCGGCTACGCGGTGCAGACCTTCGCCTCGGGCGAGGCTTTCCTCGAAGGCACCGACCTGCAGCGCGCCGGCTGCGTGATCCTGGACCTGCGCATGGAAGGCATGAGCGGCCTGCAGGTGTTCGACGCGCTGCGCAGCCAGGACAGCCCGCTGGTGGTCATCTTCCTCTCGGGCCACGGCGACATCCCCATGGCCGTGGAGGCCGTGCAGAACGGCGCCTTCGGCTGGCTCGAGAAACCCTGCAACGACGAGCGCCTGCTCGACACCATCGCCCGCGCCCTGCAGCAGGCCGGCGAAATCGCCACCCGCCGCCAGGCCCGCCAGGCCGCGCAGGCCCTGTGGGACAAGCTCACCCCGCGCGAGATGCAGGTCGCCCGGCTCGTGGCCGAGGGCAAGCCCAACAAGCAGATCGCGCAGGAGCTGGCGCCGCTGGAACAGCGCACGGTGGAAACGCATCGCGCGCATGTGTTCGCGAAGCTGGGGCTAGCGAACAGCCACCAGCTGGATCGGTTTCTGCGGGAACACGGGCTGTAGGCTGCCGGGCGCCCCGATCTAGGGGTTTACCCTTGCGTACCGATACGTAGCCAGCCAACGGCCAGCTACGGACGACAGCGCCGCACGAGCGGGACAGACTCGCCGCAACGGCCCGCGCGTGCCTTTTCTTCTTACGCCGCGGGCCGCAGCCAGAGACAAGGACCCCTTCCATGACCGCCATCGCAAGCGCGGCCGCCGGCGCATCGAGCCCCGACGCGGCAACCGCCTCCGCCAACAACAACACGCCCTATACCTTCGAGGAAAAGCGCAAGCGCATCTTCGCCATCTTCGCCGCCTCTTCGGGCAACCTGGTGGAGTGGTTCGACTTCTACGTCTACGCCTTCTGCGCGATCTATTTCGCGCCGGCCTTCTTCCCGAAGTCGGACCCGACCGTTCAGCTGCTGAACACCGCCGGCGTGTTCGCCGCCGGCTTCCTGATGCGCCCGATCGGCGGGTGGCTGTTCGGCCGGCTGGCCGACCGCAAGGGCCGCAAGACCTCGATGGTGACCTCGGTGGTCATGATGTGCGTGGGCTCGCTGGTCATCGCCTGCCTGCCGACCTATGCGCAGATCGGCGCAGCCGCTCCCGCGCTGCTGCTGCTGGCACGCCTGCTGCAGGGCCTGTCGGTGGGTGGCGAATACGGCACCACCGCCACCTACATGAGCGAAGTGGCGATGCGCGGACAGCGCGGCTTCTTCTCGTCGTTCCAGTACGTCACGCTGATCGGCGGCCAGCTGCTCGCGGTGGTGGTCGTGGTGGTGCTGCAGCAGGTGCTCGACGAGGCCGAGCTCAAGGCCTGGGGCTGGCGCATTCCTTTCGTGCTCGGCGCCATCGCGGCCGTGGTGGCGCTCATGCTGCGCCGCACGCTGACCGAGACCGCCAGCACCAAGACCCGTGCCGCCAAGGGCGCAGGCACGATGCGCGAGCTGTTCACGCACCACAAGCGCGCCTTCTTCGTGGTGCTGGGCTACACGGCCGGCGGCTCGCTGATCTTCTACACCTTCACCACGTACATGCAGAAGTACCTGGTGAACTCGGCCGGCATGTCGATCAAGACAGCCAGCAACGTGATGACGGCCTGCCTGTTCATCTACATGTGCATGCAGCCGCTGTTCGGCGCGCTGTCGGACCGCATCGGCCGCCGCAGCAACATGCTGCTGTTCGGCGCCCTGGGCGCGCTGATGACGGTGCCGGTGCTGAGCAACCTGCAGAACGTCAGCAGCCCGCTGGTGGCCGGCACGCTGATCACCCTCGCGCTGGCGGTGGTGAGCTTCTACACCTCGATCAGCGGCATCGTGAAGGCGGAGATGTTCCCGCCCGAGATCCGCGCGCTCGGCGTGGGCCTGTCGTACGCGGTGGGCAACGCGATCTTCGGCGGCAGCGCCGAGTACGTGGCGCTGGGCCTGAAGTCGATCGGGCACGAGTCGTACTTCTACTGGTACGTGACGGCCATGATGGTCGTCGCCTTCACCGTGAGCCTGCTGCTGCCGAAGCAGGCGAGCTACCTGCATCACGACAAGTAAGCGGTAGCGCAATGAAGTTCCGGGAGGCCCGCGCCTCCCTCACACATAAGCGCGGGCCCCTGGGAAAGCTTTTCGAGTCAGCGAGCCACAAGAAAGCATGAGGGTAAGAACATGGCGAGACGAATGGTCCACAACGCAACCATCACCTTGAAGCTGCCGCGCGACATGGACACAGGTGCAAGGGTCACGGCCCTGCGTGCCGCCGGTGTCCCGGTCGATGCGGAAGGCAACGCGCAGCAGGGATTTCTGTTCGTGCGCCAGGGTGACGGCTACAAGAGCCAGCTCAGCATCTTCAGATGGTTTCCCGACGAGGTGGGGCCCATCACGCGCCGCACGGAAAGCGCCGCGCAACCCTCGCCCGGCGGCCATCGCCCGGCACGGCCATCGGGCGACACGCTCGATCACTGGCTGGCGCAGATCCTGACCGCGCCCATTCCCCATACCGACACTGCGCTGCAGCGCGAGCCCGAGGCTTCTTAGCCAGCCACCGCGGCAGTGACTTCGGCCGGCTGAGGCTGGCGAAAGCGCCGACCGACTGCTTCAACCCGCGGCCCGCTGCGCCAGCGCGACCGCGTCGGCGCCCGCCGGGAATCGCAGTTGCCCCGTGGCGTCGTTCGCCGCTCGCCAGACCGCCTCGGCGACGTCTGACTCCTGCGTCAGTTGCGTGGCCTGCGCCAGCATGCCGAAGATCGAATGTGCAAGGGGCGCGTAAGGCTCGGTGATCAGGCCCTGCATGCGCTCGCGGCCGTTGTCCGCGAAGCGTGTCGTGGGTGCATAGCCGGGCTCGACCAGTTTCACTGCGACGTCGAACGCCTGCAGTTCGTGGGCGAGCGAGGCGGTGAAGCCCTCGATCGCGGTCTTGCTGGCGGTGTAGACAGCGACCAGCGGCATGGGCGCGAGCGTCGCGCTCGATGTCACGTTGACGATCACGCCCTTGCGGCGCTCGCGGAAGCCGGGCAGCACGGCCTGGGTCATGGCCATCACGCCGAAGGTGTTGATCTCGAAGAGCTCGCGCGTCGTCGCCAAGGGCGTGGCCTCGAAGGCGCCGAACAGGCCGACGCCGGCGTTGTTGACCAGCACGTCGACCGGACCGGCCGCTTCGAGCGCTGCGGCGATGCTCTCCGGCTGCGCCACGTCGAGCGCCAGCACGCGCATGCGCGGCGAGTCCTCGAACAGGCCTTCCTGCGGCTTGCGCATGGTCGCTATGACTTTCCAGCCCTGGGCATGGAAGTGGCGCGCGGTGGCAAGGCCGTAGCCGGACGAGCAGCCGGTGATCAGAACAGTCTTCATGGGGTCCTCTGTGTGGATGAGTGAATGAGCGTTGGAAGGAGCCCGTACGATAGGCGCCTTCGATCGGACTATCTACAATCATCAGTCCATCATTCATTTGCGAGAGTCCAGCCATGGCCGTCGATCCGTTGTCGCAGGTGATCTCGTTGCTCAAGCCCCGCGCGGTGTTCTCCAAGGTGATCAGCGGAGCCGGGCGCTGGGGCGTGCGCTACACGCAGTTCGGCCTTCCGAGCTTCTGCGCGCTGCTCGAAGGCAGCTGCCTGCTGTCGGTCGACGCAGAGGAAACGCTGACGCTTGCCGCTGGAGACTTCGTGCTGCTGCCCACCACGCCCGGCTTCACGATGACGAGCCTGGAGCCCGGCACACCGGTGGCCATCGATGCGCGCAAGGCCGCCATGGATACGAGCGGCAGCGAGATCCGCCACGGCACGCGCGGCGGCCGTCCCGACGTACGGATGCTGGGCGGCTACTTCGAGTTCGACTCGCCCGATTCGGCCATGCTCGTGTCGCTGCTTCCCGCCGTGCTGCATGTGCAGGGTTCGCAGAAGCTGCCGTTGCTGACCAAGCTGGTACGCGAGGAATCGCTGGAACGCAGGCCGGGCCGCGAACTGGTGCTCACACGGCTCGTGGAAGTGCTGCTCGTGGAGGCGCTGCGCAGCAGCTCGGGCGAACAGGCCTCGCCCGGGCTCCTGCGCGGCCTGGCCGACAGGCGGCTGGCTGCCGCCTTCCGCCACATGCATGGAGACCCCGCACGCAGCTGGACGGTGGAGCAGCTGGCGCGCAAGAGCGCGCTCTCGCGCTCGGCCTTCTTCGATCGCTTCAACCGAGCGGTCGGCATGCCTCCGATGGAATACCTGCTCTCATGGCGCATGGCCCTGGCCAAACAGCTTCTGCGCGGCGACGAGCTTGCGATCGCGGAAGTGGCGCAGCGGGTAGGCTACGGATCGGCGAGCACCTTCAGCACGGCATTCAGCCGGCACGTGGGACAGCCGCCGGGGAAGTTCGCACGCATGCATTGACATGCATTGATTCAGGTCGAGGCGAGGCGAGGCAGGCGCGCCAGGCGACCACGCCCCGAAAAGCAATTCGCCGCGTCACCCGGATCGGGCAACGCGGCGAATGCAGTTTCGTCCGCTTGCAGGAAGGCGGCCGGGCCGCTTACTCCTGCGGCTCCAGCGCCGCGCCTGACTGCGGCGGCAACGCGGCGCCCTTGCTCTTGCGCACGTTGTTCAGGAACGAAACCACCTGCCAGACGATGAACACGCCGACCAGGCTCAGCAGCGTGGCGCTGATCGGGCGGGTGGCGAAGATGCCGAAGCTGCCGCGGCTCAGCAGCATCGCGCGGCGGAAGTTCTCCTCCAGCATCGGGCCGAGGATGAAGCCCAGCATCAGCGGCGCCGCGTCGAGCTCCAGCCGCATGAACATGTAGCCCATGAAGCCGAAGGCGGCGGTGATGAAGATGTCTTCCAGGCTGTTGTTCACGCTGTAGGTGCCGATGCAGCAGAAGAACAGGATCGACGGGAACAGCACGGCGTACGGGATCTTGAACACCGACAGCCAGTAGCGCACCAGCGGCACGTTCAGCACCAGCAGGAACACGTTGCCGATCCACATGCTGGCCACCAGGCCCCAGAAGAGTTCGGGGTGGCTGCCGATCATGTTCGGGCCGGGCTGGATGCCCTTGATGATGAAGGCGGCCAGCATCAACGCCATCACCGCGTTCTCGGGGATGCCGATGCTCATCAGCGGGATGAAGCTGGTGCGCGCGGCGGCCTCGTCGGCAGCGGCCTGGCCGGCCACGCCCTCGATGCAGCCGGTGCCGATCTCGTGCTTGTACTTGCTGACCTTCTTGTCGATCGCGTAGGCGGCGAACTGGGCGATGGTCGGGCCGCCGCCGGGCAGGATGCCAAGGAAGGAGCCGATCGCGCTGCCGCGCAGGGCGCTGGGGATGATCCGCTTGAACTCGGCCCAGGTCGGGATCAGGTTGATCTTGCCGTTGAAGGGCGAGCGCTCCTCGCGCGAGTCGAGGTTCTTGGTGATCTCGGCGATGCCGAAGCAGCCCAGCGCGATGCTCACGATGCCCACGCCGTCCACCAGGAACGGCAGGTCGAGCGTGAAGCGCTGCATGCCGCTGTTCACGTCGGTGCCGATGGTGCCCAGCAGCACGCCGATCATGCACATCGCCAGGCCGTTGAGCAGGCTGCCTGTGGTCACGAAGCTCACGCACACGAAGCCCACGAGCATCATCGCGACGTAGTCGGCGGGGCCGAACAGGAACGCCACTTCGCCCAGCACCGGTGCAAGGAACGACAGCACGATGATGGCCACGGTGCCGCCGATGAAGCTGGAGAAGCCGGCCGTGAAGAGCGCAAGGCCCGTCTGGCCCTTGAGCGTCATCGCGTAGCCGTCGATGCAGGCCACGATGCTGCTCGCATGCGGGATCTTCATCGTGATGGCACTGACGCTGTCGCCATACTGGGCGCCGTAGTAGATGCCGGCCAGCATGATGAGCGCGCCGGTGGTGGGAATGGAGTAGGTCAGCGGCAGCAGCAGGCTGATGGTGGCCAGCGGGCCGAGGCCGGGCAGCAGGCCGACGAGCGTGCCCACCGTGCAGCCGATGGCGCAGAACAGCAGGTTCTGCATGGTCAGGGCATGCGAGAACCCGAACGCGAGATTGTTGAGGACTTCCATGGTGTCGTGTCTTTCCTCAATACAGCGGCAGGTTCAGGCCGAGCAGCTTCTGCAGGGCCAGCGCCATGATGACCAGCCCGGCGGAGATCTTCACGTTGCGCATCACCGAGTAGGACGATGCAGCGAAGCCCGAGCAGAAGACCATGAAGATGATCCCGGCGATCATGTTCACGTACATGGAGATCACGGCCAGACCGCAGAGGCTGCCGAGGATGAGCGAGATGTTCTTGAAGTTGAACTCCAGCTTCACGCTCTCCACGAAGAACGAGCGGATCACGGTGGAAACCGCGATCACCAGCAGCATGGCGCTGATCATGGCGGGGAACAAACCGGGGCCGGCGCGGCTCAAGTCTCCGATGGGGTAGCGAAGCGAGGTCAGGCCGAAGGCCAACGCTATCGCCATGAGGAACAAGCCTCTGACAAGGGTTCTGTTTTTCATCTCTTCTTGTGCGATGGGTTTCGAAATCACCGGCACCGGCGAACCGGCACTGATCGTCTCCATCCGGGCGGAAAGCCGGACCCCTGCATGCTCTGGCGTCAAACTGATTGCAATCTGACCGGACCGTAAGGGGAATTACGTACGGGCCATGCGGCCAGTACTGCCCGGCTGCCGTCCGGAGACCGCCCGCCTATACTCGCCGCGCCCCAAACAGCACGGCTGGCGCCCTGCCCCGCCGCACGGACCATGCAGACAGTTCCTTCCCTGGCCGACCGCCTCCCCCGCTTCACCGCCGCCCTCGACCGCCACGAAGCCAGGGTCGAGGAACTCGCCAGGCAGGTCGCCCGGATCGAGGACGAAGACACTGCCGAGGATTTCGGATGCGCCTTCTCCGCGGTTCGCCAGGGCCCCGAGAGCGCTGACGCCATCGAGAGCCTGGAGGCCCGCATCGGGATGCGCCTGCCCGAGCCGCTGAAAGCGCTCTATGGATCGCTGGGCGCCTTCTCGCTGCTGCCCGAGAACCGCATGCGCCATGTCGACCTGCTCGCCATCGACAGACTGCTCTCCTGGGGCGAGAGCCCGGACGTCGACGACGCCTGGCCCAGCCTCATGGGCGCGCTGTGCACCTTCGGCAGCCGGCAGGAGTTCGGCGGTCTGAAGCCGGCCTCGCAGGAAGCGCTGACGGAGCACTACGTGGTCTTCGGCTGGGCGCATCACCGCTATGAAGACCGCACCCTTCTGGCCTTCGACCGGGACGGCGCCTTCCACAACGTCGTCTACGAGCACGACGCAGGCGAAGAAGACTGGGTGGCGCGATACAAGCCGCTCTGCCAGAAGGCCCTGACCGGCATCGACCTGGACGAGATGCTCGCCGCCCATGTCGCGAAGGCGACTCAGCGCATGGAAGAGCAGTTCAACGAGGGCGAGTTCCTGGGCTGAAGCGGCCTGCCGGCGCGCCTCAGGTTGGCTCTACCGCTGCGTCGCCTGCAGCCGCCACCACGGGTCGCGTGCAGCGCCACGCGACCAGCACGCTCACGCACAGGAACAGAGCGGCAATGAAGAACGGCGCGCCCGGCACCCGCGCCGGTGCATCCGCGCCGATGAAGTAGCCGAAGCTGCCAGCGAAGGCCGCGGGCCCGACGATGCCCGCCACCGACACCAGGCTCGTCAGCGCACCCTGGATGCGCCCCTGCTCCGCCGCGTCGACCTGCCGCGTGACCAGCGCCTGCGCGGCCGGCCCCGCGAAGGCCAGCAAGGTGCAGAACGGCAGCGCGAGCATGAAGACCCAGGCGGCATCGGCTGCGCCGCAGATGGCGAAGCCCAGCACGCCGCAGCCCAGCCCGAACAACAGTGCCAGCCGCTCGCCGAAACGCTTCACGCCCGGTCCGACCAGCAATGCATTGACGATCACGCTGAGCACGCCCACCAGGCCGAGCACCCAGCCCACCGTGTCTTCCTTCCACTGGAAGCGGTAGTCGGCGAAGAGCACGAACACGCTCGGGTACACGTACTGCGCGAGGTTGACCAGGAAGATCACCGCCGCCAGCGCGAAGACCTGCGGATGGCGCCTGAGCAGCATCAGCGAGCCGACCGGGTTGGCGTGCGACCAGTCGAGCCTCGGGCTGCGCCGCTCGGGCGGCAGCGATTCGGGCAGCACGAAGCATCCGTAGCAGAAGTTGAGCATCGTGAGGCCTGCCGCGAACCAGAAAGGCAGGCGCGCATCGACGTGGCTCAGCTGCCCTCCGAGCACCGGCCCGAGCACCAGCCCGACCCCGAAGGCCGCGCCGACGATGCCGTAGCTCCTGGCGCGGTCCTGCGGCGCCGTCACGTCCGCGATGTACGCGTTGGCGGTGGTGAGGCTGGCCGAGAACACGCCCGACACCACGCGGCCGACGAAGAGCCACGGCAGGCTGTCGGCCAGCGCCATGAACGCGAAGTCGACCGCCAGCCCCAGGCACGACAGCAGGATCACCGGCCGCCGGCCGAAGCGGTCCGACAGCGCGCCAAGGAGCGGCGAGCACACGAACTGGATCGCCGCGAACGCGGTGCCGAACACCGCGATCCAGTAGGCCGCCGCCGCGGTGCTGCCGCCGGCCAGCCGCTCCACGAGATGCGGCAGCCCGGGAAGGATGAGGCCGAACGCCAGGAAGTCGATCAGCACCGTCACGAAGATGAAGGCGAGTGCTGCGCGGCGCACGCGCGGCGCGTGAAGTGCTTGGGGGCCTGAACTCATCGCTGGGCCCTCACCCGCTGCGGCTCAGGTACCTGCCAACGCGCGGGCGAGCTTCGCGGATACCGCCCAGTCTGCCGAAGAGGCCGTCGAAGCAGCCGACCAGCAGCGCGACGCTCTTCCTCAGGCGGTCGCGCTCGAAGATCAGCATGGGCAGGATCTGCTTGAGCGTGTAGACGTTGATGAACAGGATCGCCGGAAAGGCGCGCATGTGCGCCAGCGAGAGGTCGAGCGCATTGCGCGTGATGTAGTAGCGCCGCACGGCCGGGTAGTTGATGACGTAGATCTTCCAGCCGAAGAGCGACTTCGCCTCGAGCTCGCCGATCCGGTGGTGCAGCACCACCTGCGTGTTGAGATAGAGCGGCACCTCGCTGCGCAGCGCGCGCATGCAGTAGTCGGTGTCGACGTGGTCGATCACATAGCGCTCGTCGAAACGGCCGAGCCTGGCCCATGCGCCGCGCGAGATCAGTGAGCCCGAGGAGATCATGAAGGCGCAGCGCATCAGCGGCTCGTTGAAGGGCTTGCGCAGGTCGAACTGGTAGACGCGCTTGCCCTGGAGGCCGAACTGCGGGATCAGCGCATCGAGGTTGGTGTCGTGCACGAGCGGGCCGATCAGGAAGGCGGCGTCGTCTTTGCCCTCGCCTTCAGCCATGCCCTGTGCCTTCTCCGCCGCCTCGCACATGGCCTCGAAGTAGCCCGGCGGCAGCACCGAGTCCTGGTCGAGAAGGAAGAAGAGTTCCGAGCCCTGCGCTTCGAGTGCGGCGATGCCGCAGTTGAAGGCACCCGCGATGCCGCCGCGGTTGCCGTTGTGCAGCACGGCGACCCGTTCTTCGGCGATCTTGCAGTGCCAGTCGCCGGGCTGCGGCGTGTTGTCGACCACGCACAGGCGCGGGCACATACGTGAAAGCGCATGGAGATTCGCCAGTTGCCCGTCGGTGGGAAAGTACGTGACGACGACGGCACCGAACGAAAAGGACATCGCGGTTTCTCCGGAGTGGCAGAGCCGGGCGGACGCCCGGACCGGCGCGATTCTAGGTATCGGAATGCGCGCCGATGTCCCATCTGGCGCGGCGAAATGCGGGTATTGCGAAAGAACAACGCAGGCGGGACTGCGAAAGTTCTAGTCCGCATCGGCAAGGCCGTTTCAGCTGCTCTCCAGGCTACCGTGCACGCGCGAGAAATCACCGAGCGCCAGGTCCTTCTCGTGGATGCTGAAGGTGAAGGTGCCGGCGTCCCAGAAGCAGAAGCCGGGCTTGTCGTCGGACCGCAGCGTCAGCAGGTTGATCCACTCCTCGGGCAGCCCGCCCTTCTCGCGCGAGGCCTGCTCCTGCGGGTTCTCGTGCTGCGTGAACACATGGGCATTCATCAGGTGCGCGCCGTTCCTGCGCTCGTCGTCGCCGGTGAGCTCGGCCTCGAGCGCCCACCAGGCCTCCTGCAGTTCGTCGTCCCCCTCGATCTCGAGCAGCACGGCGTCTTCGCCGATGAGGCGCCCTCCGCCTGCGTTGTAGAGATTCGGCACCGACACCGTGGAGTCGATCTCGACCTTGTAGCCCGCGTGCGCGTCGCCCACGTCGAAGCCATCGGCGAACTCCGCTCCTTCGGGCCAGGCATGGGGCCGCAGTTCGGCAGCGGGCGCATCCGAATGCAGGACGCGCACACCGTCGCCATGCTCCTGCCCTTCGCAGAAGAAGTAGAGCCGGCCGGTGCGCGGCAGCCACGATTGCAGCGCGGCGATCGCGGCGAGATCGATCTGCGCGAAGAAGCGCCAAAGCTTTCCGTCGGTGCTCGGGTAGTCGAGGCCGGGGGGCAGGTCCGGCGTGCCGCCGATGCGCGTGCTGCCGGGCGTCGCGTAGTCCTCGGGCTCGGTGGTGCGCAGACGCAGCGTCTGACGTGCATGGCGCCGCAGCGGCCCTGCGTAGTTCGAGAGCCCATGTCGCGCGAGGGCATCGCCCAGCAGCGCCGCCGCTCGCGGGCTGCTGCGGGCCATGAAGGCCTCGCGATCGACCGAGATCTCCAACTCCGGTCGATAGCGGATGTCGCGGAAGAGCGCCTCGTTCTTCTTCTCTATGCTGACCTTCTCGATGTTCTGCAGCGAAGCCGGCAGCGATTCGAAGGGGTTGCCGTCGATGCTCAGCAGTTCGAGCGCCGGCAGATGGCCCACCGACTCGGGAATTGTCTTGAGCTGGTTGCCGTCCAGCAGCAGCCTCTTCAGGCGCGCGAGCTTGCCGATGCCGTCGGGCAAGGCTTCGAGCCGGCAATGCTGCAGCGAAAGCACCTCCAGCGATTCGAGCGCACCCAGGTTCTCGGGAAGGCGGGTGATGCTGCTGCTTCGCAGATGCAACTCGCGCAGGCGCGTGAGCGTGCAGAGCGATTCCGGCAAGACCCTGACGGCACTCTCCGCATCGCCGGTCCACAGGGCCTGCATCGACAGGAACTCGAGCTGCGTGAAGCGAAGCAGCTCGTCGTGCCAGCGGGCGTCCCATGCGCCGACGAGCAGCCGGCGCACGCGCTCGGGCGGCGCGGCCATCGCCTCCTCGAGGCTGCCGTAGGTGTGCTGGCGCAGCTCCACTTCTCCGGGCGTGCAGTGCCACACCACATCCACCGCGGCGCCCTCCTCGTCCGTCTCGTAGTCGTGCCGCAGCAGGCCGTGCATCGCGATCCGGTCGGGCCGCAGGTCGATCTCGCCGAAGAAGCGCGTGCCGTACGCGAAGCCCTTCTCCCACATGTAGAAGCCGTGCGTCGGCTGGTCCTTCAGGTAGCGCACGCGCCGCTGCGGGGTGTCGTGGTTGTCGTAGAAGTGAAAGGTCGAGGAGCGGAACGAAGGAGCGATCTGCCCCGGCGCAGGATTGTCGGAGCCCTCCGGGTCGAAGGGCGGCGCGTGCAGCGCCTTGTCGAAGGCGACGGGCCGTGCCTTCAGCTCGAAGGACATGCCGTCGTCCTCGAAGACGACCTGGGTATCCGGTGCGAACTCGAACGCGCACTTGCCGATCTGGAACTTGTTGCTGGACATGGGTGAGAAGCTTCTCGCGGGGATGAGCACGCGAGCCTAGCAGCTGGTGGATAGCCGGGCTCAGGGCTCGCCGTAGAACAGCACCGTCCAATGCTCGCCATCGAACTCCAGTGCCCCGTGCCAACCGGCAACCAGCATCCTGCGGCCATCCGGCGACACATCCAGCCGCTGCGATACCAGCGAGTAGTCATGGGGCATCGGCTGCCGGCGCGCATCCATGGCCAGCACCATCCTGCTGCCCTGCAGCACGTAGCAGCCGCCCGTCCTGCCAGTGCACCAGAGCCGGCCGGCGAACCAGGCGCTGTCGAGAAAGCTTTCGCTGTGTGGCTTCGGAGTCAGGCAACGCCAGCTGTCGTCGCGCCCTTGCCATACGTGGCCGCGTTCGTCGGTGACATAGGCCGTGCCGTCGGGCGCGACAGCCACGGTCTTCAGATCCAGTGTCGAGGGAAAGGGCAGCTGCTTCCAGAGCCCTTCATGCCGTCTCCAGACGGCGCCACGCGACCCGACCACGTACAGGTCCTGCGCAGAAAGGCCGGCAAGATCATTGAAGTTCGAGTTCGACAAGGTGTCGTCCGCAACATCAGGCTCCGTGCTGCCAAGCCCTTCGGGCAGCGGGATCTCCATGTGCTCGCGCCACTGTTCAGGGCCCAGCCGCTCGTACACCCGGAACGGCGCACCGACCGAGAACACCGTGGTGCCGGCGCGTGCGGTGCGCAGCACGATGCTGTCGTACTGGAGCCCTGACACCGGATGCGGCTCGCCTGCGCCATGAAAAGGAATGCTTGCCTCCTGCCCCTTGTGGACCTTCGGCTTGTAGGCCAGCGTCTCCCGTCCGATGCCCACCGAGACGAACTCCGAATGGTCTGGCGCCCAGGCGCTAGACAGATCGCAGCCCAGCCCCAGCGCCTGGGTGGTCAGCGCGAAGAACCGCGTCTCGACCGGATTCGCCAGCTTGACGGCGAGCAGCCGGACCTTGAACGGCTCGTCATGGTCCTTGTCTTCCTGCTCCTCAAACAGCAGGAAGCCGAGGCGGCCGTCCTCGATGCCGATGGTGCAGTCTCGGATGAAGTAGCCGTCGAAGAAGCGGCGGTAGGTGTCGCGGTCGAAGATCATGTGCGGGAGACAACCTGGCCTTGCACCGCCTTCAACCGCACACGCTGCTGCGGCGTGGTGCTCGGCGCGAAAAGACGGCCGGTCAGGGCCTGCTGCCATTCCTCGTCGCGCTGCGGCCAGGTTTCGATCAGCTGTGTGATCGCTTCGGTGTCGCCGGCCTCGACGCACTCGCACAGGCGCTCTGCAAAGGACGATGAAGGCGGTGGAAGCGGCGAAGGCTCCGCTGTGGCCCGCGGCGACTCGTCCATCGCCGGCTGCGTGCCATCACGGAACGGGTCGCGGCCTTCTCGCATGAAGGTGCGGATGGCGTCGGGGGAAATCATGGCGCCGGTCTCGGCCTCCTGCGGATCGTCCGCCTCGAACAGGCCCGGATGGAGGCAGTCGGACCAGTTCTGCCCGCTGTTCCAGTCGCACACCGGTGCATGGCAGCCGGCCTTGACGTGCATCGCATGGTCGGCGGAGATGAACGCGCGGCCATGTACGGCGCCATCGATGCGCAGGCTGCCGTCGTTGTACTCGCCGTAGACGATGTTGCGCACGCGCACGTCGCCGAGCACGCGCATGTGGCTGTCCCCGTGGCCGAAGCTGGCGGCACGGACGTCGCCACCCACGAGCACGTGGCGCGGATAGGTGTGGGTGAGCTGGCTGAACACGCCGTCCACGTCGACATCGCCGGCCACGATGACGCCCGCGTACAGGCCGAGTTCGGCGATGCGTTCCAGGTCGAAGTCGCCATGCCAGCGCAGGCCGTCGCGAAACAGCGCGAGCCGCCGGGGCTGGCCCTGCAGTTCGTCGGCGCCGTCGATCTGGAAGAACGGGGCCAGCAGCGGATGAGGCACGCGGCCGTCGCAATGCAGCTCTTCGGCGACGCTGCCTTCGAGCACCTGCGCCAATGGCGGACACTCCACGAAGCCGCGGGCGCGCCAGGCATCGAGCAGGCGCTGGCGATGGGCATGTGCCTTGTCTGGCGACTCGAAGCCGGCGTGCAGCACGAGACAGGGCCGGCCGATCGCGCCGGCGCGCACGCGCAGGCGATTGTCGTGTTCGTGCAGTTCGAAGAATTCGCCGCTCGCTGCGGCTTCGAGGTAGACAGGCGCTTCGCCCGGCAGGGATTCGGTCATGCGGGCAATGTAGTTGAAGAAGAATGCGCCGCACGGCGAGCCGGCCGCGCTGCTCTCCCCCTCTCTCTCATTCCCGGCGGCTGGCCTTCTTCTTCGGCAGGGCCGATGCGGCTTCATCGATGGACGAGTCGTCGGGCCCGAAGCCCGTCACAAGCCCCAGCCGCTTCGCCAGATGCGCCGCGTCATATGGCGCATGCACCTTCATGTCGTTGTCGAAGTAGCAGTAGACATCGCGTTTTCCCCGCCGCGCGGCGACATCCGAGGCCAGCCGCGCGTCGCCGACCTGGTGGCCCCGACTCCATGCCTCGATACGCTGCGCCCAGCGGTCGAGCGCCGCATCGCCGTAGCCGCTGGCATAGAGCTCCTTGTCGCCGTGCAGCCGGATGTAGACGAAATCCGCGGTCAGGTCTTCGAGCAGCGGCCAGCGCCCCGCCGTGTCGGCCACCACCAGGGCCACGCCGTGGCGGCGCAGCATGGCGATGAAATCGGGGTCGGCGAAGCTGCGGTGGCGCACCTCGATCGCATGGCGGATGCGCAGGCTGCGCGGCGCCTTCAGCGACGACCGGCCCTCCATGCGCTCGTCATGCTCGCGCGCGAGCGCGACGGCGGCCTTGGCGTCGCGCGGCAGCAGCGACAGGAATGCGTCGATGCGCTCCGGGTCGTAGCGCATGCTCGGCGGCAGCTGCCAGAGGATGGGACCGAGCTTGGCGCCCAACGCGAGCACGCCCGAGGCGAAGAAGTTGGCGAGAGCCGGGCGCACGTCCTTGAGCTGCAGCATGTGCGTGATGTAGCGCGAGCCCTTGACCGCGAACACGAATCCGTCGGGCGTCTGGTCGCGCCAAGCTTCGTACGACTCGGGGCGCTGCAGCGAATAGAAAGAGCCGTTGAGCTCGATGCTGGGCAGCATGCGCGAGGCGAAGGCGAGCTCGTTGCGCTGCGTCAACCCTGCCGGATAGAAGCGCCCGCGCCAGGGCGCATAGCGCCAGCCGGAGATTCCGATGCGGATGTCGCCCCGCGCTCCGCTGGCCGCCGGCGAGCGCTTGCGGTTGCTGGTGCGGGTGGACGATGTCGGCAAGGCTGCGCTCCGGGGCGGTGGTCGATCCGGAACCCATGCTTTTGCGCTGCCATCGCAATGGATGTGGGAACGGCAGGACAGCCGATGTAGGTGCGCAGGCAAGGGCCGCCCCGAAACGCCGCGCTGCCTGGCGGCTGGCGGCGTCTGGCGTCAGCGCGCCGCGCTCTGCGGATAGCGTGCGTCGGTCAGGCAGGCCCGCAGCCAGGCGGTGTCGTCGGCCTCGAGTTCGGCTTCCGCATCGAGCTTGGGCGAAGGCTTCGGCGTCGATGCCGCAATGCCCGGCTGGAGGTTCCAGCGCGCGCCCGGCCTGCCGCTGCCATCCGCCTCGGGGCAAGGGCTGCCACCCTCGGATCCGTCGCCGCATGCAGCGACGGGCTGCAGGCGGCCCTGAACGACATTGCCGACGAGCCGCGTCTGGTAGTAGCTGCCGCTGGCCCAGTCGTCACGCAGCGTGCAGACGCGCTCGTGGTGCTGGTAGCTGCGGTCGCTGAAGCAGCCGTAGCTCAGTTGCTGGCCGCCGGGCAGGAAGTCGCACGAGGTCGCGAAGCCAGCGAAGGGGCCGCCTGTGAACTGCGCGAGGAACTTGCGCTGCGCCTGCGCGGCTTCGAGCAGGCGCGGCACGGCGCGGTCGGTCTTGCCGGGCTCGCTCAACGTGCGGGTGCGGCGGCGCATTTCCTGCAGAAGGTTGCGGGGCAAGGCGGCGGCGTCGGGCGCGCCGGGGTAGTCCATGGGCGAGTCGAAACGCGTGTCGCGCGCTTCGATCCAGCGCTTCTGGCTGCGCACCAGCATCGCGCGCAGTTCGGCGTCGTTGCCGGCCTGCTGCACGAGGGCTGCATAGGCCTTGCCCATTTCCGCGTCGGCGGCCTTGAGCCTGGCATCGGCGCAGATCATGTGCTCGACGCGGTTGCCGGCCTTCCTGCAATCGATGGCGTGGGCGGGGCCTGCGGCGGCAAGCAGCAGGGCGACGCACGCGGCGTGCAGGGAGAAGCACCGGGTCTTGGTCATGTTCATCTTCTTCATCGTGTTCAGCGGCACTTGACGTCGTAGCCGACGGTGTGCGGAAGGCCCTCTTCGCCTGCGGTGACGAGCGACAGCGTGCCCGCCGCGCCGGTGTATCTGAAGCTGCAATAGGCCAGGCCCGTACCCGCGCAGGACTCGACCTCGACGATGCCACGCCTGATCAACCCGGCCTGCCGCGACTCGCCGTCGGGCTTGACGCGAACGGGCTTCCAGCCCTTGTCGGCCAGCGCCTTGCGGGCCTTGTCGATCGGCATGCCGTAGACGTTCGGCACGCTGGCACGGCCGCGGCAGACGGTCTCCTCGTCGGCCACCCTGCCCAGCCGCACGGTGCCGTCGGCCTCCACGCGCAGGTCGCCCACGGGCGAGCCGACGATGCCGCCGCTCCATACGCGCACGCTGCCGCCTTCGAGCGGCGTCAGGTTGCCGATGGCGGTGTCTTCGTCCGACTTGCCGTAGGCCAGCGCAAGGAGCCTGTCGCCGTCGAACACGGCCACGTTGCCCTGGGTGATGCTGCAGGTGCCGCTCGTGCCGGCCTTCATCCGGCCGGCAAAGCTGACGGCGCGATAGGCGCCCAGCGGCACGTCCGCCATCACGGCCCAGCCCTGCGCTGCCACCAGCTTCGCCGCTGCCGACCTGGGCTCGATCACGCTCAAAGGGCAGCCGTCGCGGTCGCCGGCGCTGCCGCCGGCCCTGGGCAGGCTGGTGATCGCTTTCATTCGGATGTCTTTCAGGTCGGACTGCATAGGCGGCGCCAATGCACTGATTTGAGCCATGGCGGGCAGGGTCAGCGCCAGGCCGAATGCGAGAGCTGTGGATGCCCTAAATGCAGAGTGGAAAGACATGACGAGAGAGCAAAAAAAGTAGTGAGGATCTGAAAAGGCATCGGCATTTCAGAACGGCCAGGATTATCGCGGCATGCCACGGGATACACCGAAACCAGCCGATTCTCGATGCCCACTCGTGCTCATGACGAGCCGCTGCCCCTAGGCGAATCAGCATTTCAATGAAAAATCAATATATTCATAAATCGTTCATTTTGAAAAATACTGATTACAACTTATAGCTAATATCCGAAATGATTAATATTGTAAAAAATAATTCATTGAGTATCTTCATACTACTATTCGCATATTCAGCTCGATTTAATTTTCGAATAACTTCGACAAAATGACTCCAAAATGAGACAACAAAGACGGCCGCCACCATTTCATTTCATAAGATTTGCCTGCAAAAAATAATTCGAATTGCACAGGGAGCCCGGATGGCTTTTGGCTATTCAACTACCTTTAAATGGATGGGACGGGGCTCATGAACAAGACTTATCGTTCGTTGTGGAACGAATCCCTCGGCGCCTGGGTGGCGGCGTCCGAGATCACTTCCGCTGGGGGAAAACGCAGCGGAACCCGGGTGGCAACCACGCCCCGCGCGCTCACCTTGCGCCCTTCGGGGCACTTTCGCGCGGGGGTCATGAGTGCGCTGATGGCCTTGGGCGGACTCGGAGGCGCCTCGATGGCGCAGGCGCAGGCGAACTGCACGGTGTCGCCGTACTTTGTCTACAGCGGCAGTTCGACGTGCGCGGGGTTCCAGTCCCAGGCGACGATGGGCGGAGCTACGGCCATCGGATTCAACGCCCTCAGTACGCAGATAAATGCCACGACCCTCGGCTACAACGCCATCGCCTCGGCGGTCAATGCGCTCTACCTGGGTGCTCGCTCTGCGCCCGGCACGGGCGCGACCGCCGAGTCGTCGGTCGCCATCGGCACCGACGTCACCTCCAGCGGTTTGTCGGCTATCGGAATCGGCGTGCAGTCGCAAGCAACTGGAAAGAATGGCATCGCCATGGGGGCGCAGGCCATTGCGGGAGCGGAGGGTGGTGTTGCAGTAGGTGGCGGTGCTGCAAGTTCGGCATTCAACGGCATATCAGTTGGCGCCGGAGCCAAGGCCTCGGGAGTCAACTCCGTTTATCTGGGCGCTCGCACCGCCCCGGCGACAGGTTCCCTGAGCGAGAGCGCGATCGGAATCGGGACGGACGTGACCGCGAGCAATACATACGCGACCGCCATCGGCTTCAATACGACGGCGACCGGGCTGCGCAGCGTCGCCCTTGGATACCGCGCAAACGCGCTCGCGCTCGATACTATCGCGCAAGGCAACAGCGCCAACGCGGCTGCCCAGAATGCCATTGCGATCGGCTTCCAGTCGATCGCATCAAAGCTCAATTCCATCAATCTTGGCTCGCGCACGGTGCCGGGAACGGGCGCCACGGCCGAGGGCGCCATCGCCGTCGGTACGGACGTGGAGGCGTCCCAGACTCGCGCTATCGCCATGGGTCTCGCAAACCGCGCGGGCGGCGTCGACGCACTTTCGATCGGTACGCGGACGAACGCGGCTGCCGACAATGCCACTGCGCTCGGCTCGGGCGGCACCACCGCAGCTAACGCCGTACGCGCCTCGGGAACCGGATCGCTGGCGCTTGGCGGCAATGCGACCGCAGGCGCCAATGCAGCGGGTACCAATGCGATTGCCGTCGGCGGTGAGTCCTCCGCGACCCAGACGGAAGCGATCGCAGTGGGCCGCCTGTCCACCGCCTCGGCCCTGAACACCATCGCCGTCGGCAGCAACGCCCGGGCGGATTCGGCCCAGGCGGTTTCGATCGGCACCAACGCCACCGCCACAGGCGGCAAGGCGGTCTCGATCGGCTCCGGCAACACTGCCTACGGCAACGGCGCCGTGGCCATCGGCGACCCGAGCTTCGCGAGCGGCACGGGTGCCTTCGTCGGCGGCGCGGACAACATCGCCAACAGCGACGGCACGGCCTCGGCGACTGCCGCCAACCAGGCCAATGGCGCGGTCGCCATCGGCAATGGCAACAAGGCGATCGGCCAAGGGTCGGTGGCATTGGGCAATGGCTCCACCGCTGGTGCCATCGGCAAGGCGGGCAGCGTGGCTGTCGGCGATGCGGCGACGGCGGCGGCCAATGCGGGTGACGTCGCCCTGGGCTCCGGTTCGGTCACCGCGACAGCGGTGGGAACGCCCAGCGCGACCATCGGCGGCACGGTCTACAACTTCAAGGGCACCACGCCGGCGAGCACCGTGAGCGTGGGCAGCGTGGGTGCCGAGCGCACGATCACCAACGTGGCGGCCGGCCGGATCTCCGACACCTCGACCGATGCCATCAACGGCTCGCAGCTGAACGCCACGAACCTTCAGGTCACGAAGAACACCGCCGACATCACCAACATCAACGCCGGCGGCGGCATCAAGTACTTCCACGCCAACTCGACCCAGCCCGACTCGCAGGCGGTGGGAGCGGAATCCGTCGCCATCGGCCCGAACGCCGTGGCCAACAACGCCGGCGCCGTGGCGCTGGGCTCCGGTTCTGTTACGGACGTGGCAGTCGGCACCGCGAACACGGTGATCGGCGGCACGACGTACAAGTTCGCCGGCGCTGCTCCGGGCAGCACGGTCAGCATCGGTGCTCCCGGCGCCGAGCGCACGATCACCAACGTGGCCGCGGGCCGGCTCTCCGACACCTCGACCGATGCCGTCAACGGCTCGCAGTTGTACGCCACGAACCTTCAGGTCACGAAGAACACGACAGACATCACGAACATCAACGCCGGTGCAGGCATCAAGTACTTCCACGCGAACTCGACCCAACCCGACTCGCAGGCGCTGGGGACGGATTCCGTGGCCATCGGGCCGAACGCCGTGGCCAACAACGCTGGTGCCGTTGCGCTGGGCTCCGGTTCTGTGACGGACGTGGCAGTCGGCACCGCGAACACGGTGATCAACGGCACGACCTACAACTTCGCCGGCACCACGCCAGCAAGTACGGTCAGCGTCGGCACGGTCGGCGGCGAACGCACGATCACCAACGTGGCGGCCGGCAGGATTTCCGGCTCCTCGACCGATGCGATCAACGGCTCACAGCTGTTCGCCACCAATCAGTCGATCGAGAATCTGAGCAGCACGGTCACCGCGAACAAGATCAGGTACTTCAGCGTCCAGTCCACCGGCGGCGGCAACGAAAACAACAACGGTGCACAGGCGCCCGACGCCGTGGCTGTGGGCAAGGATGCCAGCGCCACCATCGACGGCGCCGTCGCCATCGGCTCGGGCTCCGTCTCCGACCGCGCGATCGCCGCCGGCACCGGCAACATCCCCGCGGGCAGTTCGCTGATCCCCTTCAACACTGCAGACCGCACGCTGCTGGGCGCCCTCTCCGTGGGCAGCGCCACCACCTACCGCCAGATCACCAACGTCGCCGACGGCACGCAGGCGCAGGACGCGGTCACCTTGCGCCAGCTCAGCGGCGCGCTGCAGTCCTTCGCGGTCACGCCGATCCAGTACTTCCACGCCAACTCCACGGCGGCGGATTCGCTGGCGATCGGCGCGGAGTCGGTGGCGGTCGGTCCGCAGACGGTGGTCAACGGCAACAACGGCATCGGCATCGGCAACGGCGCGGTGGTGCAGCAGAGCGCGCCGGGCGGCATCGCGATCGGCCAGGGCTCGACCTCGCACCTGGCCGACTCGATCGCGCTGGGCACGCAGTCGTCCGCCGCCGCCGTGCAGGGCGTGGCGCTCGGTGCGGGCACCAGCGTGACGCAGGCCGGGGGCGTGGCGCTGGGCGCAGGCTCGGTGGCGTCCACCGCGGCGGGCGTGGCCGGCTACGTTCCGCCCACCGCGACCGACGCGCAGCGCATCGCCATCGGCGCGACCACCAGCACGCTGGCGGCCGTGTCGGTAGGCAATGCCGCCAGCGGCCAGTTCCGCCAGATCACCGGCGTGGCCGCGGGCACGGCCGACAGCGACGCCGTCAACGTGTCGCAGCTGCGGGGCGTGCAGGGCCAGGTGGCGGTGATCGACCAATCCACGGTCAAGTACGACACCAACCCCGACGGCTCGACCAACTACAACAGCGTGACCATGGGCGGCAGCAATGCCACCGGTCCGGTGACGGTGCACAACGTGGCACCGGGCGTGGCGGGCACCGATGCCGTCAACGTCAACCAGCTCAACGCGACCAGCGCCGGCCTGAACAACCGCATCAACGCCCTGGGCGACCGACTCGACGGCGTGGAAAAGAACGCCTACGCCGGTGTCGCCGCCGCGATGGCGCTGCAGATGCCCGGCAGCTACGTGCCGGGCAAGACGGTCATGCGCATCGGCGCGGGCTCCTTCAAGGGCCAGAGCGCAGTGGGGGTGAGCTTCCGCCGCACCGCGGACAACAACGCCTGGAGCATCACCGGCGGCGTGGCCACCAGCCGTGCCGGCGTGGGCGCCACCGTCGGCGCGGAATGGGTCTTCAACTGAAGGGAAGGCGACACAGATGAACCGGACGAACTCCATCATGAACAAGCCTCTTCGCACCAGGGCCGTTTTCACCGCTTCCACGATCTGCATGGCCGCGCTGCTGGCCGGCGGGTGCGCCAGCTACTCGATCACCCCTGAGATGCAGGCCCGGGCCGCCGCGGAGAACCCGGCACCGCCGAGGGACGACGACTTCCCCGCGCCGGGCTCGGCCACGTGGAAGCAAGGCGCCTTCCCGAATCTCGAGGCCCTGCGCGCGATGCGCACCGGCATGGGCAAGGACCAGGTGCGCGAACTGCTGGGCTTTCCGCACTTCAGCGAGGGGCTGGGCGGCGTGCGCGAGTGGAACTACATCTTCCATTTCCGCACGGGCGCCGGCCCCGAGTACCTCACCTGCCAGTACATGGTGCGCTTCAACGCGGACGTGCTGACGAACGGCATGTACTGGAAGGGCCCCGGCTGTGCCGACCTGCTGCGGCCGCCGCGCGTGGCGGCCGCGCCCGTTGCCACCACTCCGTCGGCGGCCCCGGCCACGAGGACCACCCTCGGCGCCGACGGCCTGTTCCGCTTCGACGGCCGCTCGCTGTCCGACCTGCTGCCCGAGGGCCGGCGCAGGCTCGAAACGCTGGCAAGCGACATCCGCAGCGCCGGCCCGGTGGAGTCGATCGGCATCACCGGACACACCGACCGCCTCGGCAGCGCCGCCTACAACCAGGCGCTCTCGCTGGCGCGTGCCGAGACCGTTCGCGACTACCTCGTGCGCTCGGGCGTCCCCGCGCAGGCCATCCACGTGCAGGGCAAGGGCGAGACGGAACCGAAGGTGCAGTGCACGCAGCCCGCGAAGCGGGCCGAACTGATCGACTGCCTCGCGCCGAACCGCCGCGTCGAGATCGAGGTGTTCGTGCGGCGCTAGCGCGCCCAGCGTGTTCCCGGCGCCCCGCATCACTTCCGTCGGCGCGAGGGGCAGTCGTCCGACATGGCGTCCCGCAACCGCGGCCCAGATTGGTTTCTTTGCGGAGGCCGCCATGGACGGACCCGACCTCAGGATATTTGCCGCCATCGCAGCGCTCTGCCTGGCTGCGGCCCAGGCTGCAGCGCAGCGGGCGCCCTTGCCCCTGCCCGCCGAGATCGACGCGAGCGGCCCGGGCAAGCCCAAGGGCGAAGGCAACGCGCGCAACGCAGCGCAGCAGGCTCGGAAAGAGTCTGACTACCGCGCGGCCCTGAAGAAGTGCGACGAGCTTCAGGCCGCGGCGGCGCGAGCGGCATGCAGCGCACAGGCCGAGAAGGACTACGCCGGCAACGACACCGTCATTCAGGATCAACGGCCCGCCCCGCCCACCAACCCCAGCGGCGCATCGCCGAACAAGCGCGTGCCCTGAGCGCCTCAGAACTTCGAAGCCACGCTCGGCCGCGGCTCCTCGGCCGCACTGCTCTCGTCGTCGGCCCTCGCAATGCGAAGCCGCGCCTGCTCGTGCCGCAGCGCAAGTTCTTCGCGGCGCTCCCTCGAAGCGGCGTCGCCCGCGCCATGTCCGCCATCGTCGAAATCGATCAGGAACTGCGACTCCTCGAATGTGAGCCCTTGAAGAACCTCCTGGCTTCTCGCGTTGATGGCCAGGAGGCCGTGCGACAGCAGGCGTGCGCGCCGTTCGCTGGATAACTGAAGCATCTGCATGAAAGCTTCCTTTCCCGTGCGCAGCCATGTTGCGCCGCGTATGGGTGGCTTCGGTGGGAATCGGCAGCAGCCTGGCGTGAGACCCGTCCGGCAGCGCGGCGGTGCGTCGGCGTGGACTGACGGCTGCATCGCCGCACGTCCTATCGACGCACCCCTGATGCTTTCTAGCCTGGGTTTCGTGCGCCGCGAACTGATCGCGAACTGATCGGGCCGGGCGAATGAGGAGCCGATCCGTTCCTAGGTCCCCCTTCTGGGTGCAACGAGAGCCGCCGCCCCAAGGAGATCGATATGAAGAAACTCACCTACAGCTGCGCTGCCGCTCATTGCCCCAAGGCACTCTCGACTCGTGCGCAGATGAATGTTCCGGCGACGCCCGCGGGCGATGCTGCAGGTTCCGAATGCAAGGCTGGTTGGACCTCATGCGATGCCATCGAGGAGCAAAAGGGCAAGGCCGACTTCCAGGCGACGACGAAGTGATGCGATGGAAGAACAACGAGCGAACGAGAAGGCGCCCAGCGACGTGAACGACATGCACGACATGCAGCAGGAGCGCGGCTCTGCAGGTGCCCGGCGCGAAGACCGCCGGGTGTTCGCCTGGGGCATCGTGGCGGCAGTGGTCGCGCTGCTGGCGGCGGGTGCCTACTTCCACGTGCTGCAGAAGCGATTCGAAGTGCCGGCGGAACTGCCCGCCACGCCGACGGCGCCCCTGCCACCGGGCGAGCAGGCCCCGGGTGCACCTCGCAGCAGATAGCTCTTTCACGTCGCCCTCGACACCACTGCCTTTGCCGCGCTTCTCCTACACGTTCGGCGCTGGAGTGGAATAGACCCGGGCTGTACGCAGTCGCAGCCTCACGCAAGCCATGACTCTCAGGAAAGGGCCCCCCAGATGCGAAAGATCCACGAAGTGATGACCCGCGAAGTCGAGGTCATCAGCCCCGATGCGACCGTCGAGGAAGCCGCACAGCGCATGCGCGACGGCGACTTCGGGATGATGCCGGTGGGCGAGAACGACCGCATGGTGGGCGCGATCTCGGACCGCGACATCGCGGTTCGCGGCATCGCGGAGGGCCGCGGCGCAAAGGCCAAGGTGCGCGACGTGATGTCCGCCGGCATCCGCTGGGCGTACGAAGACGATCGCCTCGACCACGCGGCGCAGATCATGGCTGCCCACCAGATCAGGCGCCTTCCGATCGTCAACCGCGACAAGCGGCTCGTGGGCATCCTCTCTCTCGCCGACGTGGCAGTGAAGCAGCGAAGCACCAGGCCGGTGACAGACGCACTCTGCGGCATTTCGCAGCCGGTTGCCGCCTGAGCCGGGAACCGGGGCTCGTCTGGCGCCCGCTTGCTGTCCGGCGTGCCGTCGGCCCTGACCCGCCACGGCCTCACCAAACCGCTGCCGGGGCGCTGCGTTCCGCGGCTCCAAGCGACTCCTCAGCCCACTTTCTGAACGAGCCGCTGCGTGCGCCCGATCTGTCGGCGAACGCGGTCGTGCGCTCCCGGCGATGCCCGGGAATACCCTCTGATCGCCTCGAAGTCTTCTTGCCTACATTTCTTGCATGCAAGAAATGGCAAGCCTTGCATGCAAAACCTCGACAAGACAGACTGACAGGAGATCTTCCTCATGCCCCGCTTCGCCAAATCGCTTTTCGGTCAGGTGGTCATCGCGCTGGTGCTCGGCGTGCTCGTGGGGCTGGTCGCTCCCGAGTTCGCCGCAAAGCTCAAGCCGCTCGGTGACGGTTTCATCAAGCTGATCAAGATGATCATCCCCGTGCTGGTGTTCTGCGTGGTGGTGCACGGCATCGCCGGCGCGGGAGACCTGAAGCGCGTGGGCCGGGTGGGCGTGAAGTCGCTCATCTACTTCGAGGTGCTGACCACCATCGCGCTGGCCATGGGGCTGGTGCTGGGCTTCGTGTTCCAGCCGGGCGCGGGCATGAACGTCGACCCGTCCAAGCTCGACCCGGCCGCGATGAGCGCCTATGCCTCGAACGCCGACAAGCTCACGAGCGGCGGCACGGTCGAGTTCCTGATGAAGCTGATCCCCACGACGGTGGTGAACGCCTTCGCGACTGGCGACGTGCTGCAGGTGCTGCTGTTCGCGGTGCTCTTCGGCTGCGCGCTCACGCTGCTGGGCGAGCGCGGCAAGCCGGTGGCCGTGGTGGTGGATGCGCTCTCGCTGGTGCTCTTCAAGATCATGGGCATCATCATCAAGCTGGCGCCGCTGGGCGTGCTGGGCGCCATCGCGTTCACGGTGGGCCAGTACGGCATCGGCTCGCTCAAGCAGCTGGGCATGCTGGTCGCCCTCTTCTACGGCGCGGTGCTGGTCTTCGTGTTCGTGGTGCTGGGCGTGGTGATGCGCATGTCGGGCTTCAGCCTCATCAAGCTGCTGCGCTACCTGCGCGAGGAGCTCACCATCGTCTTCGCCACCACCTCTTCCGACAGCGTGCTGCCGCAGGTCATGGCCAAGCTGCGCCGCATGGGCATCCGCGATTCGACGGTGGGCCTTGTCATTCCCACCGGCTACTCGTTCAACCTCGACGCGTTCTCGATCTACATCACGCTGGCGGCCGTGTTCATCGCGCAGGCCACCAACACGCCGATCTCGATGGCCGACCTGCTGACGATCCTGGCGATCGCGCTGGTCACCTCCAAGGGCGCGCACGGCGTGCCGGGCTCGGCCATCGTGGTGCTGGCGGCCACGCTGCACGCCATTCCGGCGATTCCCGCCATCGGGCTGGTGCTGGTGCTGTCGGTCGACTGGTTCATGGGCATCGCCCGCGCGCTGGGCAACCTGATCGGCAACTGCGTGGCGACCGTGGCCATCGCCGCCTGGGAGGGCGACATCGACCGCGAACGCGCCCATGCGGTGCTCGACGGCAACTACTCGCCCGACGACGAGCCGCTGGCCGAAGCCGGGGCCGTGGTAAACACCGCGAGCCACTGAAGAGACCACCACAGGAAAGACCGGACCGCCTCATGCCCGCCCCCGACGTCAGCCCCACCGTCATCGCCGAACGCGTCGTCGAGGCCATCCTCGCGCAGAAGCTCGCGCCGGGCGAACGGCTCGGCGAGCAGGCGCTTGCGGAGAACTTCTCGGTGAGTCGCACCATGGTGCGCGAGGCGCTGATGCAGCTGCAGGCGCGCGGCTTCGTCGAGGTGCAGTCGCGCCGCGGCTGGTACGTGGTGGAGCCCTCCGCGGAGGAAGCGCGCGACGCGTTCTCGGCCCGGCGCATCGTCGAGGCCGGCATCCTCGAGGCCAGCGAAGGCCGGCCGCTCGCGAAGGTGATCCGCAAGCTGCGCGACCACATCGCCGACGAACAGCGCGCCATCGAGGGTGCCGACGCCGCCACCCGCGCCTTCCTGCTGGCCGATTTCCACGTCTGCCTGGCCGAGCAGATGGGGCACCAGCTGCTCGTCGACGTGCTGCGCGACCTCACCGCACGGACCACGCTGGCGGCCACGCTCTACCAATCGAAGCACGAGGCCGGGCAGTCCTGCGCGGAGCACGGCGCGATCGTCGCGGCGCTAGAGGCCGGGGACACGGCCGGGGCGCGGCGGCTGATGCTGGAGCACATCGGCAATGTCGAGCGGGCCCTGGAGGTGGATGCGGCGGCGGAGCCGGATGCGACCAGCAGGCTGAGGGCTACGCTGGCGCCGGTGGCGTTGCCGCGGGCGCGGCGGTGAGTCGCGGGGTTTGCGCCCGCAGCGCTGGAGCAGTTGATCTAGCCGCTCGGCTTGCAGTGATCCGTGTCCCGTCAGGAAATGCGCCTTTGGTGATCCGTCGCTCTACGGCGGCAGCAGTCAGATACACGCTCGCTGAAGAGATGGGCTGCTAATGGCCTGGGCTTCCCCAACACCGAATCGAACGTCGGGTTTCCATTGCTGATGTGGGCCCCATGCGGCCCAGCGGTATCGACAAACTTCACATCCAAGTCGAGTCTCGTAGCTGGGGCTACTCGCGTATGTCGATGCCAGGCGGGTTGATGGCCGAAACCACCTCCACATCAGAGCCGAAGTCGTATCTCGGCGGCACTTGGCCCGACAGCCTCTCGTACAGAGCTCGAAGGTAAGCAGGCTTATCTTCGACTTCGTCCAAGGATACGGACTGTGGGACCACGTAGCCCCAGAACTGTTCGAATTTGCCGGACGACAAGATGAACCCGATGGCTTCCAGAACCCTCTGTTTGCTCAATGGACCAAAGCGATCAAAGTCTGCTTTCATTGCATCGAAGAGTCTGGAACGACAGTTCTCTTCGTTGATGTGAAAGTCATCCAGATCATCATCACTCATGGCCAGAAGAAAGTAATCCAGCTCACGGATGTAGCGGGGGAATATTTTCATCAGGGAAGGGAGTCGAATTTCAAGCAGACGGGATCATTGGGAAATTCAATTTTACGAATTTAAATCGAAACTCAAACTCAGCCCAAATTAATCCGAATTTCCATCTTCGAAATGCATGTGTTCTTGCGCTGCGCTCGAGAACCTTCCTATGAACTCCGGCGTTGAATCCCTCTCCGACCTGATTTTGAAATTACCACTTTCAATCGCCCAATCATAAGCCGAAACACCCAGTGGGTATTTAGTTAAAACTCCAGTTAATTGATACTTTTTTATCCAACCCAAAGCATCCTCCTTGATCGCAAATACTGCCGAAGGAAATTTCGCATTAACCCCATTAAAAACCCAAACTTCCTTAATATCAGTCATTCACATTCCTCAGGCAAATTTCCATATCGATGCCACCGCTGGATTTTATCAACAGACGATCTTAATTTAGGTTTATTGTTTTGAATAAAATCCCGCTGTACGGCGGTCAACTCTTCGGATCGATTTATTGGCTTTCCATTTTGTCCGATCTGAATGTTCAAACCCCCCTCACCTCTCAAATGAAAATGAGCGGGCGCATGATCGCCGCTTCGAACGTAGTGCTCCAAACGTAGCGCGCCATCTTGTGCAATGACTTTTTCAGGCAACTTCGGTTCAGTAGAGTTTTTCTTGCTTTGACATGGTTTTTGTTTTTTCTGATCATTTCTGGCTAGGCCTAGCGGATCCACCCATTGACAAGGGTTTGGCGCATATTGGTAAATATTATTCCCGCCATCCAGGCCGATCGGATCTCGACTTACGTACCTACCGCAGAAGGGGTCGTAATAGCGATACCGGTTGTAATGCAGCCTCGTCTCTTCATCCCAGTACTGCCCTTGAAAGCGGATGGAGTTTCGAAAACCAGCCCGCCGTCCAGCCTCACTGATCGCCTGCCGCGCCTCCCCCCAAGCCTTGTAGCTCGCCGACCACGCCACACGCCCCTCATGATCCGTCAGCTCCTGCGGCGTGCCCAGATGGTCGCACTGGTAGAAGCCGATCTCTTCCCTGGCGAATGGCGCGGGCGTTCGACTCTGTTCGCCGTTCCATAGCGGGTCCAGATCAATGTCGTAGCGACCGCCGTTGTCGGCCATCAGCGCCTTCACATCCGTCGTCTGGCTCAACACGACCGGCTGGGCTTGTCGAATCTGCACCAGCGGCACGAACGACCCGGGTTCATGGATGTAGTGGACGCTGTCGCCTTGCCAGGCATGCGCCCGCCAGCCCTCCGTGCTCTGCGTGCCCTCCGTGCTCTGCGTGCCCTCCGTGCTCTGCGTGCTCTGCGTGCTCTGCGTGCTCTGCGTGCTCTCGAACGCCAGCGTGTCGCCGTCCCAGCCGAACAAGGTGCAGGCATGCCGCGTGCGCTTGGCGATGCGCCGGCCCAGGGGGTCGTAGCTAAAGGTCGTGGTTTCGCCGAAGGTCTCGGCGCTGCGCATTCGGTTGTAGCCGTCCCAGGTGAACACGGTCTTCTCGCCTTTGCGGCTGCGCTCGACGAGGTTGCCGCGCTCGTCCCACTTGTAGCGGGTGCCGGCGTAGTCCTTCAGGAGGTTGTCCATCAGCTTGCCGACCGAGCCGCGACCGTCAGCGCCCCCGCGAACGGGGACGCGATGGGTGATGCGGCCTGCCGGCTCCGCTGTGCCTTCGGCTTCTGAAGAAGGGTTGCCGATGTTCCCCGCCGGATCGAACGCGAAGGTCTCCCGTCCCAATCGGCTGTTGGCTTCGAGCAGCCGCCCTACGGGGTCATAGCGGTAGCTCAGGTTGCCGCGCCGGCTGTCGCCGATGGAGATCAACTGGCCGGCCCTGTCGTACTGGTAGCTGCGGCGGATGCCGGTGGGCTGAAGCGCGTCGCGCCTGGTCTGGGAGATCTGCTGCTCCAGCAATCGGCCGGCCGGGTCGTAGCTCTGCTTTTGCAGGAGCCCGTTGCCCTGTTCGCGCGCAATCTCTCGGTGAAGGTCGTCGCGCTCGAAGCCCAGAATCTCCTGCCCGTCGACGAGCAATCCGTGCACGTGGCCGGAGCCATAGGTGAGCCACTGAGTCACATGACCGTCTGGGCGGATGGTCGCGACGCGCTGGTTGAGTTCGTCGTAGCCGTGCTGCCAGACCGCGGTGCGGGCGCCCTCCAGGTAGTGCTGGTGCTCGCGCGTCAGGTTGCCCGCGGGGTCGTAGAACCATTGAAGCTTCGCGTCGCTATTGCCGGCTTTGACCAATCGGCCGTTCCGGTCGTAGGCAAAGCTCTCGGCAGCACCGTCGGCGCTGCGCTCGATGAGGCGGCCGATCGGGTCGAATTGCAGATGCGTGGTTTGACCGCCGTCGACCACTTCCGTCAGCGCCCCAGTGGAGTCGTCATAGATGTAGCTTGTGGTCTTGCGGTCGAAGCCCACTTCTTCGAGCAAGCGCCCCACGGGGTCGTAGCGGAAGTCGTAACGGCTGCCGTTCTCGTTGTGCAGTTCGCTCAAACGTCCCAGAAGATCCCAGCGGTACTTGAGCGTGTGCCCTGCCGCGTCGGTGCGCTGGGACACGAGGCCGGACCGCGTGTAGCCATAGCGCGTCCTGCGCCCCAGCGCATCGGTGTGCGCGAGCAGGCGCCCTTCGGCATCGTGCACGAAATGCTCGCTGCTGTTGTCCGGCAGGATGATTTCCTCGAGTCGACCCGGACGGTTGGCGTCCGCTGCGACAGCCGCCTTTCCCTGTTCGTTCGCGCTCGTATAGCGATAGCGCGTGCTGTGGCCCATGGCATCGGTCGCCTTGACCAGGCGTCCCTGCTCGTCGTATTCCCACCGCGTGGTCTTGCCCGAGCAATCGGTGTGGCTGGCAAGTTGGCCCGCAGGGGTGTAGGTCAGCGTCTTGATGCCGCCCTTCGCATCGGTGATTCGCACGGGCCGGCCGGCCTTGTCGTAGGCGTACGCGGTCTTGTGTCCCAGCGGGTCGATCTCTTCGACGAGGTTGCCGCCAGCGTCGTAGTCGCGCGTCCAGACGCCACCCTCGGCGTCGCGCAGGCCCGTCATGCGTCCGCGACTGTCGTGCGCAAAGTGCACCTGGCTGCCGTCGGCCCGCGTGTGTGTCCGCAGGTTGCCGTCGGCGTCGTAGCTGAAGTCGTCGGTGCTGCCGTCGGTACGGACATGCCGCGTGATGTTCTTCGCTTCATCGCGAAAGAACCACTCCTGGCGCTTGTCGGGATGGATGATCCGGTAGGTGTAGCCAAGGATGTCGTAGTAGTACCAGGTCTCTGCGCCGAGCGCGTCGGTCGCATAGGTCAAGCGGATGTTCCTGTCCCACTCCAGCCTGAGGGCGAAGCTCCCGTCATCGCTCCATTCGCGCACCGCCCTGGCATCGACGCCGGTGCCGTCGTATTCGAGGTTCATGCCCCGGCCCGTGCGGTCGGTGTATCGGGTCACGAGGTGATGGCTGTAGCGGTAGTTCCAGGTCTCGCCGTTTTCGTCCTGAGCCGAGACGAGGTCGCCTTCGGCGTCGTGCACATAGGCGGCGAGCTGACGCACGACCTGACCGCCCTTGATCTCCCACAGGCTGGTAATCAACCCGCTTCGCGCATCGGGACGAGTGCCCACATGGGCCATCGTGACATCGCCCTGCTTGCTGACGATGTCGCTCAAGACCTGTTCGCCGGTGGATGCGATCACGTGGTCGTAGCGCAGGCCGATGCTGGCTTCCTTGCCGGCATGCTGCGAGACGAGCCGGAAGTGCTGCCTGCCTTGCGTAGCGACCTTGCGAGCCGCGGTATCCACCAGCTCGTAGATCTCGCGCCAGTCGCCGGCCTCCCCCGCCGGTGCGGCCTTGCCGAAATCAACGCTCAACAGCGTCTCGCTCAGCCGCGTCAGCGTCGCTTCTTCGATGGCATCGCGGTAGCTCTGACCCACGGCCAGCAGCGGGTAGGCATGGCTGCGGCCGTCTGCGCCGTGGTAGATCAGGCTGAGCTCGCCGGCCCGCAGACCTTGGGCCGGCGTGGCGATGTCCACGCGAGTGCTGTAGGGCGTGAGCCATCTTGCGCCGAGGCTGCCCTCGTCGAAAGCGCCAAGATTGCTGCGGTAGGTGCGCGCCCAGGTGATCGGCAACGGCGCAACCAGCGCGAAGTCGACATGGGTGAAGCTTTCGCAGCCGGTCGCAAGGCTGATGGCGAACTTGCTTGAAGAGGGAACCTGTGCGCCGGAAAGCGGACAGTTCTTGCAACCGGGATCACCCTTGACGGGCGCCTGCACGCGGAGGTGCTCGACCTGGGTGTCGGGCCTGCTTCTTCTTGCTTCGGCACCTGCACCGGGCGGCACCATGGCCGCACGCAGGCTCTTCTTCTGCGCCATGGCCGACAGCAGCTGGCGCAGCAGCCACATGATGCTGCCCTGCAGTTCCTGGTTGGCTAGGTCCGCCAGTTGCCTGCGGAAGTCCGCCTTCAGGGCACCCAGGCTATCGATCACCTCGTTGACCCTGGCCCTGACGCTTTCGGGCAGATAGGCGGCGGCCTTCCTGGCGGCGTAGTTGGCGGCGCGCTTGGCCGTGCCTTCGGAATACTTCACCGCCCGGCGCCACATGCCGCTCCACGCGCTTTGGGTCTTGGGGTCGTAGTCGTTGGCTTCCGCCGCGCCCGGCCTGGCGACGGTGAAGAGGTCCTGGCCGCCGAGCACGCGCTGAAGGATGCCGATCAGGTTGTCCAGGATGCCGTCTGAGAGCCTCGCGCAATCTTCCAGAATGCCCGAGAGCCTTGCGATGGCTCCATCGATGAAGGTTTCCAGCTCACCGACGATGGATGCATTCAGGTGCCCCACGAGCATGGTGACGATGGTCCCGCCGAGGTTCCTGGCCCCATGCAGGAGCTCCTGCTTGACCAGATGCAGCGTGGGTCGCAGGCTCATGCGCGCTGCGGCCATGGTGGGTGGTGCGGGAATCAGTCCGATGAGATTGATGCCCAGGCTGGCCCAGTTCAGGAACCTGGTGGCGGCATCGGTCGACTTCTTCTCGAGGATGGTGACGATGTCGAGAAAAACATCCACCAGCGCCATGATGTTGCCCACGATCGGGATGCTGCCCAGCACCGTGGTCAGCCGCTCGAGCGTGACATAACCGCCGGTGAAGGACCGCAGCCATTCGTCCACCACCTTGCTCGCGGCGGCGATATCTTCCTTGGCGATGGTGTTCAGCGGGGCGACGGCCGTCTGAGGTTCTCGCTCGGCATTCGATGTCGATGCGGGCTGGCCTTGAGGTATGCCCGATGGTGGCCGCTGGGGCGTGCCTGTTCCCATTGTTCAGTCTCCCTGACTGCGTCTGTTTGCGTGGCGAAAATCAATTGGGAAAGAAAGAGGCGTGGCAGCGCCTGCCGCACCGAACCGGCTGCGGTACCGGCGGCGAAAGTGGCTATGGCTATGTAACCGGGCTGCCGACCTGCGGAATTACGGCGCCTCTGCCGACGTGACCCGAATTCGGGTGCGTCGGATCATGTGATGTACCGATGCGTGCAAGCACCACAAAACATCCACGGCCCGCCAAGCAATGGCCGTGCACGAATAACAATTGCAAATTGAGCTCACGCCCACCTCCCTCTTTTTGTTTGTTGCAAATAATTCTAGGAAGCGAGCCGGCGCAAACACGGCCACCCTGGAATAACGAGCGGGCTTTGGTGCGATTTATCTCGATATTCGCAATGCAAGAAAGCAGCCCCCGGATCGATCGCGTGAATTGCAGCCGGCCGATGGGGCCTGCCGTCGCCGCGCTCGGCTACAGTCCGAGACACTTATGAACTCACCCCAACTCCAGCGCGGCGTGTTCCTCGCCCTTCTCGCCGCCGTGACTGCCGCCTTCCTCTGGGTGCTGATGCCGTTCTTCGGCGCGGTGCTGTGGGGCGTGGCGCTGGCGATCCTGTTCACGCCGCTCTACAAGAAGCTGCTGAGGAGGATGCGCGGCAAGCCCAATGCGGCGGCGCTGTCCACGCTGGCGATCTGCCTGTTCATCGTGATCCTGCCGCTGGCCATGGTGGGGGTTTCGCTGGTGCAGGAAGTCGCGCTGGTCACGCAGAACATCCGGTCGGGGCAGATCAACTTCGCGGCCTACTTCCAGCAGATCCTCGATGCCTCGCCGCAGTGGCTGCTGAACCTGGTCGAGCGCTTCAACCTCGGCGACATGGCGGCCTGGCAGGCGCGCATCTCGGCCGCCGCCGGTCAGGCCAGCCAGATCATCGCGAGCCAGGCGCTGACCATCGGGCAGAACACCTTCGACTTCATCGTCAGCTTCTTCGTGATGCTGTACCTGCTTTACTTCCTTGTGCGCGACGGCTCCGATCTCTCGAAGAAGGTGCGCGACGCGTTGCCGCTGGCCAAGCCGCACACCCACTACCTGCTGAACAAGTTCACTACCGTGATCCGCGCCACCGTCAAGGGCAACGTGGCCGTGGCGGTCGCGCAGGGCTCGATCGGCGGGCTCGCCTTCTGGTTCCTCGGCGTGCAGGGCGCGCTGCTGTGGGCGGTGCTGATGGCCTTCCTGTCGCTGCTGCCGGCCGTGGGCGCGGCGCTGATCTGGGGGCCGGTGGCCATCTACTTCCTCGCCACGGGGCATTTCTGGCAGGGCGGCACGCTGATCTTCGTGGGCGTGTTCGTGATCGGCCTGGTCGACAACATCCTGCGCCCCGTGCTGGTGGGCAAGGACACGCAGATGCCCGACTACATCGTGCTGATGTCGACCATCGGCGGCATGGCGATCTTCGGCATCAACGGCTTCGTGATCGGGCCGGTGATCGCGGCGCTGTTCATGGCGGCATGGAGCCTTTTTGCCGACTCCGGCCACGTTGGCCCCGGGCACGACCGGGCCGACGGCACGCAGCAAGGCAAGCACGGCGCCCCGGAAGACAAGGCCTGAGGCCGACGCCATCCACACCCCCGCGCGGGGAGTTCGCTGGTGCAAGCCTGCAGTCC